>CANJOX010000360.1 GCA_947475795.1 Gemmatimonadota bacterium | reverse complement strand
TCCGCCCCGGCGACGGGCTCGTGGTGGCGTTCGATGCCGATGCGAAGGGCGATTCCCTCGCCGGCGTGGTCGGCCGGTGGTTTGCCGCCACGAAACAAGGGGCCACGGTCCCGCTGCGGCGCGGGGACGGCGTGGTCACTACGCGTCGCCTCTGGCTCTTCCGCACGGCGCAGTCCGTACCGCCACGCGTGACGAAGCGCTGATGAACAGGCTCACGCTGCCCCTCGTCACCGCGGTCGCGCTCGGGGGCGCGATCGGTTCGGTGGCGCGCTACGCCGTGGGTGTGTGGCTGGCGCGAGCGGGCGGCACCTTTCCGGTGGCCACCCTGCTCATCAACGTCACCGGCAGTTTTCTCATCGGCCTGTTCGCGCGCCTGTTCGAGGCGCCCGATGCCAATCCTGTGCTGCGTGCCGCACTGACCGTCGGGCTGTGCGGCGGCTTCACCACCTTCTCCACCTTCAGCGCCGAAACGATCGCGCTGCTGCAGCAGGGGCGGGCCGCACGCGCCGCCGTGTACGTCACCGTCAGCATCGTGGCCGGTGTGCTCGCCACGTTCGCGGGGCTGCTCCTTGGCCGCACGGCGCGGTAGCCCGCTCACTGTTCGCTCCTCCCGTCGATACCCACCGCCCTCCGATGACCGCTCCCACGATCCCCGCCGATCTCGCTGCCTGGTGCAGCGCCCACGAAGCGCGCGCGCAGGACGAACTGTTCGCGTTCCTGCGTATTCCGAGTGTGAGCGCCCGCACCGAGCACACGGCTGATTGCGCGGCGGCGGCGCAGTTCGTAGCTGATGCCCTCACGCGCATCGGGTTCACGACCACCATCGAACCCACGCCGGGCCATCCCGTGGTGGTCGGTGAATGGCGCGGCGCCGGCGCCGATGCGCCCACGCTCCTGGTGTACGGACATTACGACGTGCAGCCCGCCGAACCCCTCGAGCTGTGGACCTCGCCCGCCTTCGAGCCCACGGTGCGCGATGGACGCATCTATGCGCGCGGCTCAGTTGACGACAAGGGACAGCTGTACCTGCACATCAAGGCCCTCGAAGCGCATCTCGCCGTACGCGGGACGCTGCCCGTGAACGTGATCGTGCTGGCGGAAGGGGAGGAGGAAGTGGGCAGCGTGAATCTCGAGGCCTTTCTCGAGCGTGAGCAGGCGCGGCTCGCCTGCGATGCCGTGGTGATCTCCGACTCCACCATGTTCGCACCGGGCATCCCCAGCATCCTGTCGTCGCTACGCGGCATGGCGTATCTCGAAATCACCGTGCGCGGCGCCAGCGGTGATCTGCATTCCGGCATGTACGGTGGCGCGGTCGTGAATCCGGCGATGGCGCTGGCCCGCATTCTGGCCACCATGCACGACGCCGACGGCCGCATCGCGATTCCGGGCTTCTACGACAATGTGCAGCCGTTCCCCGAGGCGGTGCGTGCGCAGATGCGCGCGTTGCCGTTCAGCGACGACACGCTGATGCACGAAGTCGGTGTGACGGCGCTGGGAGGTGAACCGGGGTATACCACGCTCGAGCGGTTGTGGGCGCGCCCCACGTGCGAAGTGAACGGCCTGCTCAGCGGCTACACCGGCGAAGGTGCGAAGACCGTGCTCCCGGCCGTCGCGATGGCGAAGGTGAGCTTCCGCCTCGTGCCCGATCAGGCGCCCGAAGCGATCGGCGATCTGGTCCGCGCACATGTGGAGCGGATGGCGCCGGCAGGTGTGACCGTCACGGTCGAACATCTGCACGGCGGGCGCCCGTGGCGCGCCGATCTGCAGGGTCCCATCATCGAAGCCGGCAAACGCGCGCTCGAAGCGGCGTTCGGTCGCGAGCCGGTCATCACCGGGGAAGGAGGGAGCATCCCCGTGGTCGGTGATTTCGAACGCATCCTCGGCGCGCCCGTGCTCCTGATGGGCTTCGGGCTGCCCGGCGAAAATGCGCACGCGCCCGACGAGTGGATCAGCGTGGCGAACTATCTCGGCGGCATCCGCGCCGCCGCCACCTTACTCGACGAGTATCGGGCGGCGACGCGGTAAGCGGGCCGGCGTTCGGCGTACGGTCAGAATGAACTGAGGATGTCGTCCGACGCGTCATCGTCGTCGAACGGGATCATCGCGGCCGCGTTCATCGGCAGCCCTTCGTCCTGCGGCGCACGCATCCCGTAGGACGAGGACGCGGAGGGGCGCGGCTTGACCGGTCCCTTCGCCGCCGGACGCACCGGCACCTTGGCCTTGGGCGCGCGCGACGGTGTCCGCGGCGACGCGAACGCCGGCGAATCGTTCAGCGCGGCCTGACGCCGCGACGTCGGACGTTCGCCGTACGGCGACTCGGCGCGGTGCCCCGCCGCGCCGCCATCGTACTGCGACGCCAATTCCTGCATCTCCGCCGCCTGCGCCGACAGCTCCGCCGCCGCACTTGCCGATTCCTCGGCGTTCGCGGCGGTGCGCTGCGTGAGCCCGGCAATCTGTTCCATCGACGATGAGACCCCCGCCAGCTCTTTCTCCTGCTCGGCGGCGCCCTCGGCGATGTCGTTCATGATGGTGGACGCCCGCTGCACACCCGTGCGGATCTCCTGCAGGCGTCGCGTGACGGCCGCGTTGAGCTGCACGCCGGTCTCTGCCTTCTGGACGGATTCATCGATCAGCGCGGCCGTGTTGCGCGAGGCATCCGAGGCGCGGATCGCGAGACTGCGCACTTCATCGGCCACCACCGCAAAGCCCTTGCCTGCGTCACCGGCGCGCGCCGCTTCGACAGCGGCATTCAGCGCCAGCAGATTGGTCTGAAAGGCGATTTCGTCGATCGTCTTCACGATCTTCGCGGTGGCGTCCGCGGACCGCTTGATCTCGTCCACGGCGGTCGCGAGTGCGGCCATCCGCTCCACGCCCTGTTCGCTGTCGAGCGTGGCCCGTTCCATGGCGGCGCGTGCCTCGTTGGCGTCGGCCACGTTGGCCTTCGTGCGGTCGCCCACGACCTTCAAGCGGTTGGACACCTGGTCGATCGCGCCCGCCTGATCGGTGGCGCCGCTTGCCAGATCCTGACTGCCGTCGCCGATCTCGCGTGCGGCCGAGTTCACCTGACTGATCGCGGTGGTGAGGGACGCAAACACTTCGGAAATGTTGTTGAGCGCCAGATTGAGCGAATCCTTGATCGCCGCGTGCTCACCGACGTACTGGCCCGTCACGCGGGCCGACAGATCGCGTCGCGCCACGCGCTCGAGCACCTGCTTGGCCTCGCTGAGCGGCTGCACCACGGCGTCGAGCATGCCGTTCGTGCCGGTCACCAGTTGCGCGTAGGCGCCGCGGAACCGCTCGGGGCGACCCCGATGCGCGAGATTCCCCTGACGGGCCGCGTCGCTCACGCCACCGATCTCGCCCACGATCCCCTGCAGCGTGCCGGCGGCGTCGTTGATGCTTTTCGACAGCACGTCGTCGTCCGAACGCACGGCAACGGTCGCGGTCAGGTCGCCGGCGGCGAGCCGGTCGGCCGCGCGCGCCACGCCGCCGAGATAGTCGACCATCTCGCGGAAGGCCTTGGCGAGCGCACCGATCTCGTCGTCTCCGGTGATCTCGATTCGCTGCGACAGGCGGCCGCGGGCGATCTGCGTGGCGGCCTTCGCCAGAGTCTGGAGCGCATCGACGATGCTCCGCAGCGTACTCAGCGAGAGCACGCCGAGCACGAGCAGTGATACCAACAACACCGCGCCCGTGACCCAGCGTTCCGTGGCCTGCGCGGCGCGCGCTTCGGCCGCGTAGGCCGCGAAGGCGGCGCCGAAGGCCTGCAGGGTGGCGGCATCATCGCGGGCCGTGCCGGCGCTCGTCGCCCCCTGCGCAATCGGCGCCTGATCGAGGTGCCCCTGCAGCCGCCGACTGGCCTCGAGTGCGGGAGCGGACGCCTGCTCGATCAGCGCAAGCCGCGCCGCCGACTGGCGTCCGAGCACGACGGTGGTGCCGAGCGTGACCAGAAAGCCGAGGGCGGCCACAGCCGGAAGGACCAGAATTCTGGTCCGGAGGGAAAGCGATCGGAGCATGGAGTCTGACGGGTGACGACGTGAGGCAACCGGCCCGCGCGACTTCGCCCGTGCTCGAT
>CANJOX010000359.1 GCA_947475795.1 Gemmatimonadota bacterium | reverse complement strand
GCGTGGGCCGGGGCGTACCTTTCGAAGATGACTCCCCCTCCCACATCCCGTCCTGTCGCGCTCATTACCGGTGCCTCCCGGGGTATCGGGGCGGCCATCGCGCTGCGCCTTGCACCGAAACACGATCTGATCCTGACGGCGCGTGATGCTATGCGGCTGTCGGAGGTGGCGACGGCGTGTGAGGCGCTGGGGGCGACCGTCCGCTGCATCGCGGCCGATGTGCGCGATGCAGCGGGGCTAGCCGAACAGCTCGCTGGGGTGCCGGTGGACGTACTCGTGAACAATGCGGGCCTTGGCATCCTCAAGCCGTTTCTCGAGACGACGGCCGAGGAGTGGCACCGGCAGGTGGATGTGAACGTCAACGCCTTGTATCACGTGACGCGCGCGGTGCTGCCGGGCATGGTGGCGCGCGGCCGTGGCCACGTGTGCATCATCGGCAGCATGGCGGGGCGGAATACATTCGCCGGCGGCACCTGTTACGCGGGCACGAAGCATTTTGTGATGGGCTTTGCCGAATCGTTGCTGCTGGAGGTCCGCGACGCCGGTGTCGCGGTGTCGGTGATCACGCCGGGGTCGGTGGATACCGACTTCTTCCCGGAGGGGACGAACCGCACGTGGATGCTCGACCCGCAGAACGTCGCCGACGCCGTGGGCTTCACCGTCGAGGCGCCGGCGCACATGCTGGTGCATCGGCTCGAGGTGCGTCCGCTGTCCACGAAGCGCCCGCGCGCGGGGCACGGCGACCGCGCCACGGCGAAGTGACATGAGCGACGCGCGCGAACTGCTGGCCGTCCGGGAGATCGCGCACGCGTTCCTGCTGGCTGACCGGCCGAGCGAGGTGCAGCAGTTTGCGCTGGACCGGGTCACGCCGCTGCTCGGGGCCGCGTTTTCGCTGGTGATGGAGCTGGGCGAGGACGGCGAACTGTTGCATCCGGTGGCGCAGCACGAGTGGCCCGCCCGGCATCGGCACTGGATCGGGGCGCTGCGTGTGCGCGTCGGGGACGGGCCGAGCGGTCTGGCGGTGGCCCAGCGTCGGCTGGTCGAGGTGGAGGACCTGTTCGCCGATCCGGCGCTGCAGGCGTGGTACGAGGTGGCCGAGGAGCTCGGCTTCCGCTCCATCATTGCCGCCCCGATGGAGACGGCCGACGGTCCGATCGGTGCGGTGGCGTTCTACTTCACCGACGCGACCCACGTCCGTGACGACCAGCGGGCGCTGGTGCGGGTGGTGGCCGATCAGATGGCGGCGGCCACGGACAAGTCGCGCCGAACCGATGCGTTGCGCCGCGCCAATGCCGCGCTCGCGGAGGCGAACGCGCAGCTGGAGCGGCAGGCGCAGCGGTGGAGCGGCACGGAGCGCGCGCGACGCCGCACGGTGCGTGATGTGGTGGACGCGCTCACGGTGCTGAGTGATCCGGCCGACCCCGAGGAGGCGTTGCTGCGGCTGGCCGCGGTGCATGCGTTGGCGGCGGCGGCGCGGGAGTACGACGCTGTGGCGGCGCCGACGTTCGCGATGGCATCGGACGACATTGATCCGCGCGCGCCACTGCTGGCGGCCGTGTCCGTATGGCGCGGGCGGGCGCCGATGATTCCGATTCATGTGGACGAGCCCGTCCTGCTGCTGCCGACCATCCGTGGTGACCTGCGCTGGCTGTCGCGGCTGCTGGAGCTGGTGGTGGGGTTGGCGGTGCGCGCCGCGTGTCTGGAAGGGGGCACGGTGAACACGGGGGTGCATCTGGGGCGTGGCTTCATTGCGTTGCGCGTGGCCTGGAACGCGGGGGCTGGCCTTGGTGCGGCGGACCAACCTCCCGCGGTGACCGCACGTATACTTCCGGACGCGCCGCGTCGGCCGGTGCGTGACGCGTTCGCGGCCGTCCGCGGGGCGGTGACGGTCCTCGATCAGCCACTGGCTGGCGCGCTGGCCGCCCGGTTGGGTGGACAGCTGCGGGTCGAGGAGGCCGACCGGCCGGCGTTCGAGGGGGAGTGGACGCTGCTCTTTCCTGTCGAGGCCGACGTCGCGTAGCCTGTCCGCTGGTTCCCCGTTCTTCCCGTTCAATCCGGATCGTCCGTATGTCCCAGGCACCACGCGTACACCAACAGTCCAACCGTCAGCTGCAGGAGCGCCTTACCTCGCGCTCCGTGCCCGATGTCATTGCCGATGCCGCACGGTTCTTCACCCGCCGCGGCGGGATCTATTCGGCATTCGTGGAGAAACAGGGGCCGTCCCACGTGGTGCTGCGCGGGCAGGGTGGCGAGGAGCTGGTGATCGCCGCCCGCGCCACCGATGCGGGGACGGCCGTCTCGGGGGCAAGCTATCTGTTCGACCAGCAGGTGGCGCGCTTCCTCGATTCGCTGCCGCCGGCGCCGCCGATGGCGGCTATCGCGGTGGCGGTGGAGCCGGCGGCGCTGACTGAGGGCGCGTCGTGAGCGGGCCCGCGCGTCACTTCGTGAATTCGCTGCGCGTGCGTCCGGAGATCGTGCGGCTGGCCGCCGCCCAGGCCTCCGTGGTGTGGACGGTGCGTGTGCAGGCCGCCGAGGCGTGGGATGCCGTCCGCGTGGAAGCGGCGCCGGAGACGCCGGTGCGGGACGTGAAGCAGGCGGCGATGGCCGTGCTGCTGGCGGACGTCGATGATCCCGCGGCCTATCTGGTGAAGCTGCGTGGGGCGGAGGTGACTGACGAGGGGCTGTCGCTGCAGGCCGCGGGCGTGCGCGACGCCTCCACGTTGTTCGTGACGGCGCGCCGTCGTCGGCCGGTCCGGTGAGCGAACCGACGGCGGAGTCGTTGATCGCGTCCGTGCAGCGGCTGCGCGCCGAGATCGGCAAGCGCATCGTGGGGCAGGACGCGGTGATCGACGAGGTGCTGATGGCCCTCGTGGCTGGTGGGCATGCGCTGCTGGTGGGCGTGCCGGGGCTGGCGAAGACGTTGCTGATCAAGTCGGTGGCCGACGCGATGCAGTTGGCGTTCCGGCGCATTCAGTTCACCCCCGATCTCGTGCCCAGTGACATCACAGGCACCGAGATTCTGGAAGAGAGCGGTGGCGGCGCGCGGGCGTTCCGTTTCGTGCGCGGGCCCGTGTTCGCGAACATCGTGCTGGCCGATGAGATCAACCGGGCGCCGCCGCGGACGCAGGCGGCGCTGCTGGAGGCGATGCAGGAGCACAGCGTGACCGCGGCGGGCCACACGATGGCGCTGCCCGAGCCGTTCTTCGTGCTGGCCACGCAGAACCCGATCGAGCAGGAAGGCACGTATCCGTTGCCGGAAGCGCAGCTGGACCGGTTTCTCTTCGACATTCGCGTGGGGTACCCCACCGAAGCCGACGAGGTGGCGATTCTGCGCACCACGACGGGGGCGCGCGGCGTGCCGATCGAGGCGGTGTTTTCCGCTGCCGATGCGCTCGCGTTGCAGCGGCTGGTGCGGGCGTTGCCGTGCAGTGAGCTGCTGCTCCGGTATGCCACGCAGCTCGTGCGTGCCACGCGTCCGCAGGAGGCGTCGGCGCCGTCGCTCGTGCGGCAGTATGTGCGCTGGGGCGCGGGGCCGCGCGCGGGGCAGGCGTTGATTCTGGGGGCGAAGGCGTCGGCGCTGCTGGCCGGCCGCGCCGCGGTGTCGCCGGCGGATATCCGTCGCGTGGCGATGCCGGTGCTGCGTCATCGGATTTTGCCGAACTTCGCGGCCGAGGCCGATGGCGTGACCGCCGAGCCGATCATCGAGGCACTGCTGTCGCACGTGGCGGCCCCCGCCAGCGCGCTGCCCGCCTGACGGGACGACAGCGATGCACGCGGAGTACGGGCCGCTGCTCGATGCCCTGCGTGGCGTGCGCTGGCCGGCGCGTCGCGCGGTGGCGGCGGCGGCCGCGGGGACGCATCGCTCGCGGCAGCGCGGGACGGCGGGGGAGTTTGCCGAGTATCGCCTGTACCGGCAGGGCGACGATCCGCGCGCACTGGATTGGAAGCTGCTGGGGCGCAGCGATCGCGCGTTTGTGCGGCTGAGCGACGATCGCTCGGTGTTGCCCACGTGGATCGTGCTGGACGGCAGTGCCAGCATGGCGTTCCCCGATGGTGGGCCGACGAGCAAGTGGCGGGCGGC
>CANJOX010000358.1 GCA_947475795.1 Gemmatimonadota bacterium | reverse complement strand
CGCACCGAGACTGTCGGTGCCGGACACGTTGTAGCTGAACTCATTGAGCAACTCCACGCGCTCCGTGAACCACGCCGCCGAGGCGCTGGCGAGCTGATACGTCAGGGGACCGCGGTAGGCGCCCGTCGCTGGCCGGCTGGGCGCCGCGGTATGGCCGCTGTGCGTGCCGTACGCATTCGTGGACATGTGGTCGTAGTAGTACGACGCGCCCAGGCGCAGGTTCTCGCGCGGCTTCACGTGCACAGCCACGAGCGACGATGGGGACGTCCCCTTGGCCGCCGCGTCGGTAGACGCGATCCCGTTGCCCACCATGACGTCGTAGCCGAACCGAGCCCCGCCCAGATTCTGGCCCTGGAGCTGCACCCCCAGCGTATGCAGGGGCACCAAATGGCTGAAGGCGTATGGGCGGTCGATGACCGGGAAGAACAGACGTCCGTGGTGGTACGAGTCGTTCCAGTAATTGGCCGGCGTATGGACCTTGCCGACAATCAGGGCGTGGTTGTTGCTATAGCTGAACTTGACCAGCGACCGCTCGATGCTCGGTAGATAGTTCGTGGCCGAGGCGCCATTGAAGCGGACCACATACTCGCCAAGAAACGAGATCCGGCTGCTCAACGACGACGCCACGAACAGACTGTGCTCACCCAGCGAGAAATAGGCATCGGTGGCGCCCGCCTCCCGATTGGCCGTCAGTTCCACGTGGCCGAAGCCATTGACCTGTGTCTGGCGCGTTTGGGCGCCAGACACGACGGGACCCGCAACAACGGTGCTTCCAAGCAGCAACAGCCGAATCAACCGCATGCGCGGGGCCCCTACCGAGATCAAGAAGACGGCACGGACGCGGCGACATCGCTCCGTGGTGTGGCAATACGGGGAGTGTCGGCCGCGTGGCGTGATTCTTGAGCATATTTCCGCGGCCCATGACCGGCGCGGTGACAGTGCCGAACGAGAACAGGCCTCCCCCGGCGGCACACCCGAACGAGCGTCGAGACATGACCCTGCCCATCACGATCCAGTCGGTCAACATCAGCGGCCTCGCCCCGCTCGTTCCGGGGGTGAAACGCACCCGCACCGGGATTCACAAGCAGCCGGTATCCGCGCCGGTGGCGGTGCAGCCCCTCGGGCTCGAGGGCGATCGGGTCGGCAACACCACGTATCACGGCGGACCCGACCAGGCGGTCTATCTGTACAGCGCCGACGACTACGCGTGGTGGAGCGCGCAGCGCGGCACGCCGTGTGCCCCCGGGCTCTTTGGGGAAAATCTCACCATCGATCGCTGGTGGCCCGACCCCCGCATCGGAGACCGGCTCACCATCGGCGACGTGATCCTCGAGCTCACGGCACCGCGCATCCCCTGCAACACGCTGGCGACGCGCATGGAGGACCCGGGCTTCGTGAAGCAGTTTGGCGACGCCGGCCGCCCCGGCGCCTACGCCCGCGTCATTCGCACCGGCGCGATCGCCGCCGGGATGACGGGCACCATGCAGCGGCCGGCCGACCCGTGGCCCACGATCGCCGAGCTGAATGCGCTCTGGTTGCGGAAGTCCCGCGACGCGGCTGCACTGCACGCGATGCTGGCCGCCCCGGTGGCGGAACGCTACCGGGAAAAGCTCCGGCAGTGGGCCGGCCTCCCCACGTAGCGAGGCCGGCCGTCGCCAACGGCACGGCCCCGGCGTGGGTTGCTCCCCCTGTACCGTGTCCATCGGCTGTCCGACGGCGGCGTCCGCCGATGCCTGACGCAGAGAGGGAGGCCACCGCCGATCATGCGACGACGTCACCGCCGCGGAGGGCGCATGAATCGGGCCGAGACCAACGACGACGATGCGGAAACGGGCTGCTGCGCACGGTTCGCTGTCGCGCAATGCGACGGGAACCAATCAGGTGGTGCTCTTCGCCCAGATCGCATGAGCGCCACGCGGCGCCCGTGCTACCCGTCAGCGCTGACGAACCTGCCGCAGCATCGTCTCGGCATCGATCATCGTCTCCACCTGCAGCACCCGCCCCGATGCGGTGCTGATCCACACCACCGACTCGCGCCCCGGAGCGAGCGTAAAGATCACCACGTGCGCCGCTTCGCCCAGCACCGTGGCGGTCCCGGTCACCGCGATGCGGTACTCCCGCAGGCCGCTGTCGGTATCGTAGACGCGAAAACGGGCCGCGTACCCCTTCGCCAGCGGCATAGTGCGCACCAGCAGGTCCCAGTTCCCCGAGTCGAACGGGGCCACCGCCAGCGTCGTGTCGATGGGCAGCGACGGCACATCGATCGGACCGAGGGATCCCTTCACGCGTCGGCCGGTGAACTCGAGGGCAATGCGGCGCTGCGGCTGGACGGTCCGGTGGCTGCGCGGCGCCATCGTGCGGGCGTCGGTGATCGTGGAATCGATCAGCGCCGCCATGCCACGCTGCACCGTGAGCACGCGGTGAAGCACCGGCACGTCGCCCCGCATCTCGAACCGGATCACATCGATCACGCTGCCGATCTGCTGCTGCTGTGCCCCGCGATACGCGATCAGCGCAAAGCGCGCCGTGTCCGCCGTGAGGCGACCACTGCGCAGCGTGCTGTCCCCGGGGGCTACGAGCACCGGCTCCGGTGCCGCGGGCGGCTGCTGCGCGGTCAGCGTCGTCGGCGCCGCCCCGAGCCCCAGCGTGAAGGCCACGAGCGCCGCGCGGCGGCGTACGGCCGACCACACGACCGGCAACACCACGGGACAGGCACCGGCAGCGGCGAGCAGCGAACGGAAAGAGGCCATGCCGAAAGCTAGCATCGGCGCCGGTCGTCGATCCGTGCGGTGCGCGTATCTGGCGGCGCCCCTGATGACGCTGGCGCTGGGCGTCGCCGTTGTTACCGCCCGCCCCCTGCCCGCGCAGCGTGCACCGGTGATGTCGGTGTTCATCGTCGCGCACCCCGACGACTGGCAGCTGTTCATGGGCGACGTGGCAGTGCGGCAGCTGGAGCGGAACGACCGCGTGCTGTTCATCATCATGAGCGCCGGCGACGCCGGGCGCCCCGCCGCGTACTGGCACGCCCGTGAAGACGGCGCGCTGGCGTCCATGCGCGCCGCGCTGGCGCTGGCCGACAAGCCGGCCGGGCGGGCGGCGACCCGCTTTCTCCGGCTCCCCGACGGCAAGCCCGACGGGGACGGATTTCCAGCCACCCGACAGCAGTCGATGCAGAAACTCGAGCGGCGGTTACTCCCGCACCTCACCAGTCTGGACAGCACCGCGCAGTTCGCCGACGCCGGCCAACTGGTGGACACGCTTCGCGCGCTGGTGCATCGCGAAACGGCACCGGGGCTGCTGGTGCAGATGCACACACACGACCCGGATATCCGCGTCAATCCCGGTGATCACGCCGACCACCGGAGCGTCGGACGCCTCGCGCTGGCACTGGGCCGGGCGATGCAGGTGCCCGTCACGCTGTACGCCGGCTACGTGAACATCCGGCGCGCTGACAACCTGTCGGCCACCGACGCCGCACGGAAAGCCCATCTGTTCGTGCGCTATGATCGCGCCCGCATGGCCGTGACCGCCCGATTCAGTGCCTACTGCGAAAACCCGTGGGCACACGTGCTGTATCTGGCACGCACGTATGCACGCGCCGCGCCGTTCCCCGACGGCCTGTTGTTCAAGCCGCTGACCGGCTCATGACGAACGCGGCGCCGCCCCGGATGGGGCGACGCCGCGTTGGTGCAACCATCGCAGACCGCGACCGCGGCGCTCCTAGTAGCGGTAGTGATCCGACTTGAACGGGCCCATCGGATTCACGCCGAGGTACGCGGCCTGCTCCGTGTTCAACGTGGTCAGCTTCACGCCGAGCTTCGGCAGGTGCAGGCGCGCCACCTTCTCGTCGAGATGCTTTGGGAGCACGAACACGCTCTTGCCGTACTTCTCGGCGTTCGCATGCAG
Source organism: Gemmatimonadota bacterium (assembly GCA_947475795.1). The sequence goes on along the minus strand of CANJOX010000358.1, from coordinate 201 downwards.
TTCGAGCTGCGCCAGCACCTGGTTCGTGAAGCTCGCCGACATCACGAAGCTCGGGTGGCCCGTGGCGCAGCCGAGGTTCATCAGGCGGCCTTCGGCGAGGATCAGAATCGAGCGGCCGTTCGGCAGCACGAACTCGTCGTACTGCGGCTTGATGTTGATGCGCTTCATGCCTTCGACCTTCTTGAGACCGGCCATGTCGAT
>CANJOX010000357.1 GCA_947475795.1 Gemmatimonadota bacterium | reverse complement strand
GAGAAGATCACGACCAACTTCACCCTGCGCGTCACCAACAAGGGCGGCCACTCCTCGGTGCCGCGCGACGACAACGCCATCACGTCGCTCTCCGATGCGCTCTCGCGGGTGGGACGCTACAAGTTCGCCGTGCAGCTCAACGAGGTCACGCGCGCCTTCTTCTCGCAAACGGCCGCCCTCGAGGAGCCGGCGATGGGGAAGGGGATGGCGGCCCTCGTGGCCAACCCCACGGACAAGGCGGCCATTGCCGTCGTGACGGCCGACCCCAAGTACAACTCGATGCTGCGCACCACGTGCGTGGCCACCGAACTCAAGGGCGGTCATGCCACCAACGCGTTGCCGCAGCTCGCCGAAGCCAACGTGAACTGCCGCGTGTATCCCACGCAGAGCGCGGAGTCGGTGCGCGCCGAGCTGGCGGCCGCTATCGGTGACACGACGGTGCAGGTCATCATCCGCTCGCAGCGTCCGGCCTCGCCGCCGTCGGCGCTGCTCCCCGAGGTGATGCAGAACGTGGACCAGATCACCAAGGCGCTCTGGGGACCGATGCCGATCATTCCGATCATGAGCACCGGCGCCACGGATTCACGCTTCTTCCGCGCCATCGGGGTGCCCGCCTTCGGCGTGTCGGGGCTCTTCTCCGATCCCACCGTCGATGCGCGCGCACACGGCCGCGACGAACGCATGAGCGTCAAGAGCTACTACGAGGGGCAGGAGTTCCTGTACCGGCTCACCAAGGCGCTCGCGTCGAACGTGGTGGCGCAGTAACCCGCGCGCCTCGCGGTGCGCCATATTGCACGGATGGTGCGCTACGATGTGTTACGGAGCCGGTTCCTGATGGACACCGGACTGGGGGGAGGCGGGGCCGCGCATGTCCTGGCGCGCGGCCTCGAACGGATCGGCTGGCGCTCGGTGCGCGAGCCCACCGCCGAGGTGCTGGCGAGTCATCTGGTCCTGCTGCTCGACGCCTGCGTCCACGAGCATCGTGACGTGGAGGCGCTGTGCGACGGCATCGCGTCGGTGCTGCGCGATGCCGGCCCCGATCTCGACGGCGGGTTGCCGCCCATCGAGGCGTACCGGCCCGCGGCCACCGAGCTGCTCGATCTCTACGTGCGCAACGACACCACGATCGCGCCGCCACCGGTGATGTAGCACCGGGGCGGCGCCGGTGCGATTACACCAGCTCGACCACGAAGCGCGTGGACAGCCCCTGATCCACGTCGAGCGACTCCAGCGTCACGCGGACCTCCACGCCGAACTGTCGCGCCGAGCCCAGGATCAGCCCCTCCGACAGGTGCCCCATCTTCCGCGGGCTGGTGTACAGCAGCACCATACGCGCCGCCGTGCGCTCCTCGACCACAAAGCGCGGCAGCTCGGCATCGGGATACAGCTTGCGCACCTCGATGTGGATGTGCGCCTCGATGCTCTCGAGGAAGTCGAACAGATTCCCCGCCCGCCGGAAAAAGTCGGGAAAGTCGCGCGCAAAGGTGTCGCTGAGTCGCTCGCCGAACGCGCGCACCAGATCGCCCACCGGCTGCTGTGTGCGGTCGGCCAGCGCGCCGCACAGCGCCGCCATCTCGCCATGGCTGTAGGTGCCCACGGAGGTGTAGGCGCCGCCGCTGGGCAGCTCACTCACCTCGATGATGTCATCAACCATGTCCTCGCCGAAGGTCTCGCCCACGAAGTCGAGGAACTCGGTGAATACCATGCCCTTCATGTCAGTGCTCGTGGAAAGATGAGTGGCGCTGGCCCGGCAGCGCCTGCCGCGCGCTGAAGAGGTCGGTCACGACGTGACCCAACATGGCCGACCGGAAGGGTTTTTCCAGCAGCGGGATCCCCGAGTTCGCAATGCGCGCGCTCAGCGCCACGTCGTCGACGTAGCCGCTCATCAGGAGCACGCCCAGCGACGGATCGGCGGCCGACATAGTGGTGGCGAGGTCGAAGCCGTTCATGTCGGGCATGCGCACGTCGGAAATGAGCAGGTCGATCGCGCCGCGCTTTTCCTCGGCGATGCGCAGCGCTTCCAGTCCACCGCCGGCTTCGATCACCTCGTAACCCAGCCGGCGCAGCAGTCGCGTCGCCACCATGCGGACGCCGCTCTCGTCGTCCACCACCAGGATGCACCCCCGCCCGTGCGGCACCGTCACCGCGGGCAGTTCGGCAGCGACCACCGTCTCCCGGGCGGTCACCAGCGGCAGCACGATGCGGAACGTCGTCCCCACGCCCACGGTACTCACGACTTCCACGTGCCCGCCCGACTGCTGGACGATGCTGTACACGCTGGCGAGTCCCAGGCCGCTCCCTTGGCCCACGGGCTTGGTGGTATAGAACGGTTCGAAGGCCCGCTGCAACACATCGGGCGCCATGCCGCTTCCCGAGTCAGACACTTCGAGCAGCGCGTGCGGCCCCGGCGCGAGCCCCTTGGCCGCCGCCGATTCCGCCGAGAGGGTGATCTCACGCGTGAGCACGTGAAAGCGTCCGCCCGTCGGCATCGCATCGCGTGAGTTGGCGGCGAGATTCAGCAACAGTTGATCGAGGCCGCCGCGATCCATCCGGATGGGCAGGGCATCGTGCAGCGCCAGGACGCACTGAATGCGCTCCGTGAGCAGGCGGCGCAACAGGCTCTCTGTCCCGCGGATGGCGATGTTGGTGTCGAACACCTGCGGTTCGATACTGGTGCGGCGGCTGAACGACAGCAGTTGCCGCGTGAGCCCCGCGCCACGCTGGGTGGCCCCGAGCAGTTCGTCGAACAGGGCCGCCGAGCTGCTCGTGGACGTCAGCTCTTCGCGCAATGTTTCGGCCACCCCGTTCACGATGGTGAGCAAGTTGTTGAAGTCATGCGCGATGCCACCGGCCAGCAGCCCCACGGCTTCCATCTTCTGCGAGCGGCGGAGTTGCTCCTCCACCGACCGCGCGGCCGTGACGTCGATCCCGGCGTTTACCAGATGCCGCACCTCACCGGCCGGGCCGAACACCGGAGCCAGCACCCGCCGGTAGTAGCGGATGTCCTCCGGTCCGGCGACGATGGTTTCTTCATACGACACGCTTTGCCCTGCGTTCGTCACGGCGGCGATGCGCGCCATGCGGGCGGCCACCGCATCGTCGGGGAGCCCCGCTTGCGCGCCGTACTCGGCGTCGGTCCGACCGATCAGCCACGCGCGTAACGCGTCGTCAGGGACCTCGGCCGGATTGGCGTACTCGTACGTGCCGTGCGGTGTGAGGACTGCGAGTTGCGTGGGCAGCCGGTCGAGCACCCGCTCGTAGAACTCCTTCAGGCCCGCCAGTTCGGCGGTCCGCGCCAGGACCCGCTCCTCGAGCTCGTGCGTGAGTTGCAGCAGCGTGGTGTTCAAGTCGAACAACTCGCGCGACCGCTTTTCCAGCAGCGTTTCCGCCTCCAGCCGGGCGCGTTTCTCACGCGCCAGTCGCCCCTCCAGTCGCGCAATGCGATCGGCCGCGGCCGCGGGGGCCAGCGCAGAGGGGGGGGCGTCCCCGGGGACGCGCTCGTCGTTCATCACGCGGCTAATCTGAGCGATCCTTCACGTGGGCGAAAGGCGGCCGACGCGTTTGCCGGTATTCGGCGTGCGTCCCGTGTCGGCTGGGCGCACGACCCTGCTACGCCGCCCGCGACGCGTGCGGCTTGGTGGCGCGCACGAAGGCCGCCATGAACCGGCCGTCGATGTCGTCGAGATGCTCGTCCACGGCGATCCCGCTCTCTTGCAGGAACTGCCGCGCGTCCTCGCTGCGGTACACCCGCGTGGGCTCGACGGAGGCGTCCACAAACCCGACGCTCTCCAGCAGTCCCAGAAACTCGGATTCCTCGAGAGCCCCCGCCACGCACCCCACCCACAGCTCCATGCTGCGGCGGACGGCCGCGGGGACGGCCCCACGCACCACGACATCGCTCACGGCGAACCGCCCGCCCGGCTTGAGCACGCGAAACGCCTCGGCCAGCACCGTCCGCTTGTCCCCCGACAGGTTGATCACGCAGTTGGAGATGATCACGTCCACGCTCTCGTCGGGGAGGGGAATGGCTTCGATCTGCCCTTTCAGGAACTCCACGTTCCCGATGCCGGCCTCGGCGGCATTTTGCCGCGCCAGCGCGAGCATGTCG
>CANJOX010000356.1 GCA_947475795.1 Gemmatimonadota bacterium | reverse complement strand
GCTCCCTCGACTGCCGCGCCGCGATGGCTTCGGCCGCCGCGCTCGCCGCAGACAGCGTCGTGGTGTAGGGCACCCGGTTGCTGATCGCGGCCTGCCGCAACCGCTCATCGTCCACCTGGGCATGCTTGCCGAGCGGCGTATTGACGAGGAGCTGGATCTCACCGTTCAGAATCATGTCGACGCCGTGCGGACGTCCTTCGCTAACCTTGAGCACCTTTTGCACGGGGATGTCGCGTGCGCGCAGATACGCGGCCGTCCCGCTGGTGGAGTAGAGGGTGAAGCCGAGCTCGTGGAAGCGGGCCGCCAGCGTCGCGGCGCTGGGTTTATCGGCATCGTTCACCGTGATGAACACGGCTCCTGTGCGAGGCAACGCGTTATCGGCGGCCAGCTGCGACTTCATAAACGCGGTCCCGAAGTCTTCATCGATCCCCATGACTTCGCCGGTGGAACGCATTTCGGGGCCAAGCACCGGATCGAACTCGCGGAACTTGTTGAACGGGAAGACGGCTTCCTTGACGCTATAGAACGGCGGTATGATTTCCGTGGTGAAGCCGATCTCGGCCAGCGTCTCTCCGAGCATCAGGCGCGCCGCCACGGAGGCGAGCGAGACGCCGATTGCCTTGGAGACGAAGGGCACCGTCCGTGACGCGCGCGGATTCACCTCGATCACGTAGACGACGCCGTCCTTGTAGGCATACTGCACGTTGATCAGACCGACGACGCCAAGCTTCATGGCAAACGCCACGGTGTGCGCGCGCATCTGATCGGCGGCATCCTTCGGAATCAGGTACGGCGGCAGCACACACGCGGAGTCACCGGAGTGAATCCCGGCACTTTCGATGTGCTCCATCACCGAGCCGATGACGACGTTCGTGCCATCGGAGAGGGCATCTACGTCGGCCTCGAACGCATCCTCGAGGAACTTGTCCACCAGCACCGGCCGATCTTCACTGACGCGTGCGGCACGTTCGAAATAGCCGCGCAACGACGCCGCGTCGTGCACGATCTCCATGGCACGCCCACCGAGCACATACGACGGGCGCACCAGGACCGGGTACCCGATCCGGTCGGCGATTTCCACGGCCTCGTCGACACTGGTCGCCGTGCCGTTCGCGGGCTGGGCGATCCCGAGTTCGCGCACGATCGCCTCGAAGCGGCGGCGGTCCTCGGCGATGTCGATGGCGTCGGGAGAGGTGCCGAGAATGCGCACGCCCGCGGCCTCGAGCGGACGCGTGAGTTTGAGCGGCGTCTGGCCGCCCAACTGCACGATCACGCCGAGTGGGTTTTCCCGATGCACGATCTCCAGCACATCCTCGAGCGTCAGCGGCTCGAAGTACAGCTTGTCGGAGATGTCGAAATCCGTGGAGACGGTTTCCGGATTCGAATTCACCATGATGACTTCGTAGCCACGTTCACGCAGCGCCAGCACCGCGCGCACGCAGCAGTAGTCAAATTCAACGCCCTGCCCGATGCGATTCGGGCCCGAGCCGAGAATGACCACCTTCTCCCGTCCTTCGGTAGCCGCTTCGCTCTCCTCGTCATAGCAGCCGTACAGGTACGGCGTGCTGGAGGGAAACTCGCCGGCACAGGTGTCGATCATCTTGTACGACGGCCGGATGCCGAGGGACCACCGCAGCGCGCGGGCCTCGTGCTCCGTGACGCCCCGCAGAGCGCCGAGCTGGCGGTCGGAGAAACCGAGGCGCTTCATGCGACGCATGCCCTCGGCATCGATGGATGCGTCGTGTCGGTACTCGGCTTCCGCGACGATGAGCTCGTGCAACTGGTCGAGGAACCACGGATCGATCCCCGTGATCTCGTGCAGCTCAACGGTGCCCATGCCCATGAGCATGGCCCGCTTGAGCTGATAAATGCGCTCGGGCGTGGGGCGGCGGAGCGCAGCACACAGCTCCTCGCGCGACCCGTCGGTGAGCCGATCATCAACGAGCCGTTCACCGACCGTCCAGCCGCTGCGTCCGGTTTCAAGCGCCCGGAGCGCCTTCTGGAAGGCCTCCTTGAACGTGCGTCCGATTGCCATGGACTCACCGACCGACTTCATCTGCGTGGTCAGTCCCGGATCCGAGGAGGTGAACTTCTCGAAGGCAAAGCGCGGGCACTTGACGATGACATAGTCGAGGACCGGTTCAAAACTGGCCGGTGTGGTCTTCGTGATGTCATTCGGCACTTCGTCGAGCGTGTAGCCGACGGCGAGCTTCGCGCCAATGCGCGCAATGGGAAAGCCGGTCGCCTTGGACGCGAGGGCCGATGACCGAGACACGCGCGGATTCATCTCGATGACGATCAACTCGCCATCGGCCGGATTGACGGCAAACTGGATATTGCAACCGCCGGCATCAACACCGATTTCGCGGATGATGGCGACGGCCGCATCGCGCATCACCTGATACTCACGATCCGTGAGCGTCATCGCCGGCGCGACCGTGATCGAGTCCCCGGTGTGCACGCCCATGGGATCGAGATTTTCGATGGAGCAGACGATGACCACGTTGTCGGCGCAGTCGCGCATGACTTCGAGTTCGTACTCCTTCCACCCCAGCAGCGAGCGCTCGATGAGCACGGAGCCGACCGGCGAGAGGTCGAGCCCCCGATGCACCATCGTCTCGAACTCTTCACGGTTGTACGCGATGCCGCCGCCCGTGCCACCCAACGTGAACGACGGGCGGATGATGGCGGGGAATCCCGTTTCGGCGACGCCGGCGAGAGCCTCGTCGAGCGAGGTGACGGTGCGGCCCGTCGGACACTTCAGCCCGATCTTCGCCATGGCCTCGGCGAAGAGCTTGCGATCCTCCGCGACACGAATGGCGCGCGCGTTAGCCCCGATGAGTTCGCAGCCGTACTTCTCCAGCACACCGCTGTCGGAGAGCGCGAGCGCGACGTTGAGCGCGGTCTGGCCACCCATCGTGGGGAGCACGGCGTCGGGGCGTTCCTTCGCAATGACTTTTTCGACGAACTCGGCGGTCACCGGCTCGACGTAGGTGCGATCGGCGAACTCCGGGTCCGTCATGATCGTGGCCGGATTGGAGTTCACGAGGATGACCTCGTACCCCTCTTCGCGCAGGGCCTTGATGGCCTGCGTTCCGGAGTAGTCAAATTCAGCAGCCTGTCCGATCACAATCGGCCCAGAGCCGATCACGAGAATCCGGTGCAGGTCAGAGCGTCGCGGCATGAAGAAGGTCGTCGATGATGTCGTCGAAGGAGCGCGTGGCGGACCATCCGGTGGCGCGCTGCAATTTGTGCGAATCCCCGACCAGCACGGGGACGTCGACCGGGCGCACCAGCGCAGGATCTTCGACGGGCGTCGCCTGCACACCGGCACGCGCCAGAACCCGTTCGAGGATCTGCTGCACCGACCATCCGGTGCCGCTGGCCACGTTGTACGCCTCGCCAGGCGTCCCCCGTCGGCAGAGTGAAATATATGCCGCGACAACGTCGCTCACATGGAGGAAATCGCGTATCGGCGAACGATTGCCGACCGGCATCGGGGTGCCGGCGGGTGCGTCACGCAGGGTGACCGCACGGTGGACCAGCGCCGGCAGGAGAAACCGGGACGGCTGCCCCCGACCGCTATGATTGAAGCTGCGCGCGACGAGCACCTTCAGCCCCGCTGCCCGCCAGTACTGCAGGGCGGCTACCTCCTGCGCTGCTTTGGTGGCGGCGTAGACGGTGCGTGGCGCCTGCACCGCGTCTTCGGTGAGCGGGAACCGGTGCGAGTCGTGCCGGCCGTACTGTTCGGCGCTACCGACGATCAACACGGTTGGGTCGATGAGCTGCGCGTCCCGGGCCTTGCCCAGCACGTGGAGGAGCCGCACGGTGGCCGTGACATTGACGTCCCACGCGAGGGCGGGATCGGCGGCGGCGGTGGGCAGGTGCGAGATCGCCGCGAGATGCACCACCGTATCCGGACGCGCCGCGGCCACCGCGGCCTCGACATAGCCGGGATCACGCAGGTCCCCGTAGATCCACGACGCGAGGGCGCGCCCGTCTCCGGGGGCGTCATCGGTGGCGAGCGCGGTCACCTCGAGACCGTGGCCGCTCAGCGCCTCGAGGAGATGCGTGCCGACGAAACCGGCCGCACCGGTCACGAGCACCCGCTTCACGGCGTGGTCACCG
>CANJOX010000355.1 GCA_947475795.1 Gemmatimonadota bacterium | reverse complement strand
CTGCGGGATCGCGTCGAGCCGCGCCGCGAGCGCCGCGGCGCATGATCCGATCGGCGCTGTGGGGCGCAGCAGCAGGCCGACGATGCTGAAGATCGCCTCACCGGTCCAGAGCGCCGGATTCTTATCGTGGAAGAAGCGGGTGTCCGTTTCCAGCATGCGCACGTCGATGTTCGCACGCGCCAGCTCGGCGTCGAGCGCCTCGGTGTTATCCGCGAGCGCGGCCGCATCGCGCGCGGGGAACGCATCGTACAGTGCGGCGTGCAGGGCGCTGAGTTCGCGCACCTCGGCCTCGCGTGACGCCCGGGTCCAGTCGGGGAGTCGGTCGTCGTGCGTGTGCAGCCCCGTGAACGTGGCGTTCACGGGATGGCGGGCGAAGTAGTGCGCGAGAAACGCGTCGAGCGGGGAGGCGGTGGGTGCGGTCAGGAGGCCGGTCCCGCCGTGGAGGGCGCGTCGAGGGGAATGTTCACCCAGCGCCGCTCGCGGAACGACCGCTCGACGGCGTTGATGAGTTCCTGCACGTGCGCCCCATCTTCGAAGTTGCCTTCGTTGCCGTCAACCTCGCCGCGGATCTCGGAGATGAACGAGCTGATGAGATTGGCATAGAACAGCGACCGCCACGATTCCCGCGCGCTACCACCGGCCGGGTAGAAGCGCTCTGGGATTTCCATCTCCTTGAATTCCACCGAGCCGGCGGTGGCGCCCTTGAGCGTTTCGCAGATGCCGTTCTCTTCCACCAGCCGGCAGATCAGCGCGCCCTTGCTGCCGTACACACGCGCTTCGATGCCGGGATAGTTACCCACGGTCACGAAGCTCGTTTGAATCGAGCCGATGCCGCCGTTGTCGAACTCGCCGATAAATATGTCGCCGTCGTCGATATTCATGCGCATCATGGTGCCAGTGGCGCGCACCATGCGCTCGGGGATGAAGTTCTTCATCGTGCCCACCACCGACTTGAAGCGACTGCCCATGAACAGGTGGCCGATGTCCATGATCGGCGCGCCGTAGCCTTCCAGCGACGACACGTGGATCTCGGTCTGGTCGGCCTCGTGATCGACCTGACGCAACGGTGTCTGCGGGTCGAGCCACTGCGAGTTCTGCTCGTAGCCGTTGAAGATGAACGGCGTGCCGATGAATCCCTCATCAATCAGCGCCTTCATGTACCGCATGGCCGGACTGTAGCGGAACGTGAAGCCGAGCTTCGTCTTGAGGCCCTTGCTTGCCGCCAGTGCCGCCGCGCGCCGCGTTTCGGTGAAGTCATACGCCACCGGCTTTTCGCACAGCACATGCTTGCCCGCCTCCAGCGCGGCACAGCTCAAGGCAAAGTGCGTCGCACTCGGCGTGCACACATCGACCACATCGATGTCGGTGCGCGCAATGAGTTCTTCGTGCGTGGCGTACACATGCGGGATGTCGAACTGTGCGGCGAACTCCCGCGCGCGCTCCACGATGGGATCGGCGATGGCGACGATCGTGCAGCGCGGATCGCGCTTCCATCCCGGCAGATGGGCGAACTGCGCCCAGGCGCCGGCGCCGAGCACGCCAACACGAACGATCTCCTGACTGGTGCTCACTGAATGACCCGGGAAGTGTCTCCCGGCAGCAGCAGCTGCCGGTGCGCCCAGATGGGGGCGATGCCGTTCTTCATGACGCGTTCGTGGAAATCGCGGAGGCTGAACTTGTCACCCTGCGCCGCCTTCACATCGCGGCGCAGCGTGAGCATGCCGCGCTTGCCCAGAAAGTAGCCGCCGTAGGTGGGATCGTAGGTGCCGCGCTCGGCCTCACGCTTGGCGGCCGGCGCGGCCACGTAGGCGTCCTGCTCGAAACAGGCCTGCGCCTGCGCCAGCGTCCACTCGCCGGTGTGCAGCCGGATCCCCGAGAGCAGGCGGCAGATGCGCGTCATGGCATCGCTGAGCTGGGCGAGTTCGTAGCGCGGATCGCCGTTCATGAAGCCCTGCTCGATCACCATTTCCTCGGCGTAGTGCGCCCAGCCGTCCTGACCCGACGACGGCTGCGGAAACGGATTCAGTCCGATCCAGATGCGCCGGATCTTGCCCGGCGTGTTGCGCATGTGCACGGCGTGCAGCCAGTGGCCCGGCATCGCCTCGTGCGCCGACGTATTGGCGAGCGAGGCGTAGTTGTACCGCTCGAGCCACGCCTCCTGCTCCGCGGCCGGGGCCAGCGAATCGGCATCGGTGATGTAGTAGTAGCTCTTGACCGGCGTGGTCTCGAGGGGCGGCGAGGCGTGCATGGACGCAAAGCCCAGCGCGAACGGCTGCGCGGGGGCGACCACGACCCGTTCCCCCTGCGGGACGACGGCCAGGTCTTTCGCCGCGATGAAACGCGTGAGCGAGTCCACGATGGCCTGCGCGGCCGCGACGACTCCGCCGCGTTTGGGATGGTCGCGTCGGACCCGCAGCCACGTGGCCAGCGGATCGGCCCCGGGGGCCAGACGCGCTGCGGCGGCACGGAATTGTTCGTGCGCGCGCTGCATTTCGCGTTCGCCAAGCGCCGCGAGCTCCGCCAGCGGCACGTCGATCAGCTCCTCGGCGCGATACCGACGCGCCACGGCGTCCCCGCCGACCTTCCAGTCGCCGGTCGCGGTGGGGAGCACGGTGCGCTCGAACTCCGCGGTATAGGCGTCGATGTCACGCACGGCCGCGGCGGCGGCGGTGGTGAGTGAATCCATGAGCGGCGTGCCGGCCTCCGCCGTGAACGCCAGCGGCAGGTCTTTCGACAGCATGCCGCTCGCGCCGCGCATCATCCCGAGTCCGCGCTCGGCGAAGATTTTGGGCGGATTGACGAGATTGGTGCGCGCCGCGTCGAGCATCGCAGGGACGCCGGCCAGCTTGGCGATGATGCGACGCATCCGCACGGGGGCGGGAGCGTTCTCCATCGTCATGAGATTGTGCACCCCGTCGGAGAGCGCACCGGCGTACAGCATCGGATTGCGCTTCCAGTTCGCGAGCGTTTCCTGCTCCAACAGCCAGCCGTCGATCACGCCGGCGAGAATGCGCTTGTCGACCCGCTCGTCGGGTGTCAGCGAGGCGTCGTCGAAGGCGGCGAGTTCGGTGGCCGCCGTGTGCAGCGTGGCGATTTCCGCCGCGATCGCGGACGCCGAGAAATCGTCGAGCCGGTCGTCGTGATGGTGGAGGCCGTTGCCGCCGGCGATCGACGGATGGCGCATCGCGAAGCCGTCGAGGTAGCGGTCAACGAAGGCGGCGAAAGCGCTCGCCGGGGCGGGGGCATCGGCGGCGGGCTCGGCGGCCGTGCAGGCGACGCTCAGGGCGAGCAGCGCGAGGGCGGTGAATCGGGTGGGGGTTCGCATCGGGGCGTAACCTGCCGCCGATCACGGCCCTTGGCAAACGATTCCCGCCCTACGCCTTCCGCAGAGGTTTCACGGCGACCGTGAGCATCAGCCCGACCGCGAGCAGCCCGGCCAGCAGCAGCAGCGGCTGATCGTAGATGTGCACGCGCGGTGCCCCCGGCGCGAGCGCGCTGCGCGCCCGCTTCGACAGCTCGGTAATAATGACCGGACCCATGACCGCGGCCACACTCCACGCCGTGAGCACGGCCCCGTGAATCGCGCTGACGTTCCGCGGACCGAACAGGTCGGCGAGGAACGCGGGCATCGTGGCGAAGCCGCCGCCGTACATGGTGAACACGGTGAGCAGGCAGACCAGGAACGGCCACCACGCGCCGGCCTGTGCAAAGCGAGGGATGAGCAGGAAGAGGGCCAGCTGCACCACGAAGAACACCAAATAGGTGGCGCGCCGTCCCAGCAGGTCGGACGCGCTGGACCACAGCAGCCGGCCTCCGGCATTGAACAGACTGATGATTGCGACCACGGCGGCCGCTTCAGCGGGGGACTTGCCGAAGAGGTCCTGCATCATCGGGGACGCTTGGGCGAGGATGCCGATGCCCGCGGTGACGTTCACGCACAGCATCCCCCAGAGCAGCCAGAACTGCGGGGTGCGCACCGCCTCGCGGCGTGTGAGGCCGAACGCGTGATAACCCGGGCCGGTCGATGCCGCCTGGGCGGCCTCCGGGGCAGGGCGCAGGAGCTGTGCCCCCATGAGCATGAGCACCAGATAGACCGCCCCCAGCACGAACAGCGCGTTCGCCACCCCCACGCGCTCGAT
>CANJOX010000354.1 GCA_947475795.1 Gemmatimonadota bacterium | reverse complement strand
GTGCCAGCATGGCGTTCCCCGACGGTGGCCCGACGAGCAAGTGGCGCGCGGCGTGTGCGGTGGCCGTCGGTCTCGCGATGGTGGCGCAGGCGTCGGGGGATCCCGTGGGGGTGCTGGCGTTGCACGAGGGCGGCGTGTGGCGCCTGCCGCCGCGCACGCGCCGTGGGACCGTGCGCGAGATCGCACGGGCGCTCGATGGTCTGCGCCCGGGGGGGACGCCGACGCTGGCGACGGCGTGGCGGCCGCTGCCGGTGCGCGCGCGCAGCGTGCTCATTACCGATTGCCTGAGCACCGACCATGAGGAGACGCTGGCGCATGCGTCGGTGCTGACGGCGGGTGGTGCGATGGTGGAGTGCGTGCACGTGGTGGCGCGTGAGGAGCTGACGTTGGCCGATGGCGTCTACCGCGCGCAGGACCCCGAGGATGCGTCGGTGTGGCGAGTGACCGGCACCGATGCCACGGCGGGTTATCGCGCGGGTTTCGACACGTTCCGGGCGCAGGTGCGTGATCGGTGGCGCGCGTTGGGGGCCGGATACACCGAGGTGGTAACGGACGTCCCGCCGGCGCACGCCGTGCGGGCGGTGGTGGCGGGGCTTTCGCGTCCGTGAACGACGGCGCGACGGCTCTCGTGACGTGCGGCGTGCGCGACGGTGTGCCTAACGGCCTGGAGAGGCGGTGATCGGCTTCGCGATCCCGTGGATTTTCGGCGCCGCGCTGGCGGCCGCGCTCGCGATCACGGCGCTCCATCTGTTGTCGGTACGGACGCCGCGCGTGGTGCTGTTGCCCACGGCACGGTTCGTCCCCGCGCGCGAGGTGCGCGCCGTGGCGCGTCAGGCGCGTCCGAACGATCTCCTGCTGCTGGCGGTGCGCGTGCTGGCGCTGCTGGCGGCGGGTGCCGCGTTGGCTGGGGTGCGGTGCGGGACGACTGGCGCACGCCGAGTGGCGCTGGTGGTGGCCGATCGCGGGCGGCAGGCGGACTCCGCGGCGCTGCGGGCGCGGCTGGTGGCGGCGGACCGCGGTGCTTCGGGTGCTGCGTCGGGTGCTGCGTCGGGCGATGTTGCGGCGCCCACGCTGGTGTGGGTTGCCGGCTTGGACGACGATCCGGGGCGCGCGATTCCGGCGGCGATCCGCGCGGCGGCGCAGGCGGCGCAGGCGAATCCGTCGCTGGCGTCGGTCTCGCTGACGGTGGCGATGCCCGCGTCGGTGCGTTCGCGGAACGGCTGGGACGCGTGGCGTGCCGAGTGGCCGGCGGCGATTCGTGTGATCAGCGCGACGGACACGGGGCGCGTGACGACGGCGCCGGCCGGGGCGGAGGGGGATGCCGGCGGTGGTTCCGACGGTGGTTCCGATCGCGATGGAGGTCGCGATACCGATGTGGTGCGCGCGGCCTTCGCGGCGCGCCGGTGGCCGGTGGCCGCCGGGCGCCGCGTGCGCGTGCGACTCGTGCGTGGCGCGGAGGCTGGTGCACCGTCGTCGGCCGCGGGCGACGTGACCGTGTTGTGGCCCGTGAACGGCGTGCCGACGGGGTGGCGCGCCGTCGCGCGTGCGGACTCCGTGGGCGCGCTGACGGCGGCCGGTGCGGTGCTCGTCGCCCCGTGGCGCCGCACTGCGCTTTCGCCCCCGCTGTCGCCGGGCGTTGTGGCCATTGCATGGTGGGGTGACGGCGTGCCGGCGGCCATCGAGCGACGCGACGGTGATCGTGCCGACGGTGATCGTGCCGACGGTGATCGTGGGGACCGAGCGACCTGTACGCGTGAGGTGGCGGTGGCGGTGCCGGCGGGGAGCGACCTGCTGCTGGCTCCGTCGGCCGACGGCCTGCTGCGCGCGCTGCAGGCTCCGTGCGGCGGCGTGCGGATACCGGCGCCGCGCGAGGCGGCTTCGGCCACGTCATCGCGGGCCTTCGTGCCGGCCGACCACTTTCGTGAGGCGTCGGTCGCGCGGCGCGTCACACAGCCCACGTGGCTGGGCCCGCTGCTGCTGCTCGTGGCGCTCGCGGCTTTGCTGGCGGAGCCATGGCTGCGGCGGGATGCCAATGGCGGGACGGTATGACGCCACCGCCACTGGTGGAGCAGCGAGTGCAGCCTTTGGTGCCGGTTGCCGTGACCCGCGTACGCCATGCGCTCACGCGCCTGGTGTACGCGCGCACGCTGCTCGTGGCGCTGTCCGCGGAGTTGTCGCTGTGGATGCTGGCGGATGGCGTGCAGGGGGCCCGTGGCGGCGTGGCGACGGGCGCCACGGCGCCCCCCGTGCTGATGTGGGTGGCCCTGGTGTCGGCATGCTTCGTGGCGTGGTGGCTGGCCCGTCGGCGCGTGCGCGACCTCGGCGACCTCCGTGCCGCGCTCTGGATCGAGGAGCGCGGCGCCGACGACGGCCCCGCGGCGGGCCGCGCCCCGAGCTTTGCGCTGGTGACGTTGGTGGAGGCAGGGGTGGCGCTCGGGGGGTCGTCCGCCGACAGGGCGGCGGGGGCCGCGGTCCGCTCCGATCTGCGCGCGGTGATCGATCACCCGTTGCTGCAGGCGTCGGCGCAGGCGGTGCTCGCGGGGACTGACATCCCGCGCGCCCTGCAACGCACCGCCCGGCATCAGCTGCTGGGGCCGGCGCTGTTCGTGGCGGGCGCGTGCACGGTGCTGGTGGTGGCGCCGGCGCTCCGGCGTGGTGCGCTGCCGCCGACCCGTAGTGTGGTGCGTGCCGCGGCGCGCACCGGCGGCACTCCGGTCGCCGTGCCACCGTTGGGCGCGTGGCGCGTGCGGGTGGCGGCGCCCGCGTACACGCGCCTCGCGCCGCGCGAGGTCGGCGATGTGTCCAGCGTGTCGGCGGTGCGGGGCAGTGTCGTGCTGCTGCGCGGGTCCGGTCCGCGCCCCGACCGCGTGCTCGAGCGCGTGCTCGCGCCGACGCCGGATCAGGCGGGCGGCGCAACCGACACCGTGCCCCCGGCGCCGCGCGTGCGTGCCCTCGCGCCCACGATCGACGGCGACGGGTGGCAGGTGCGCACGGTGGCCACCGACGGACCCGTGACGGTGGAGCTGGCGCGTGGCGGGCGCGCACGGCTGCTGGTGATCGAAGGCCGTGCCGACTCGATCCCCGTGGTCACGCTGCTGCAGCCGGCCCGCGACAGCGTGTTCCGCACGCCCGTGGGGCGGTTGGCACTGGTGGCGGCGCTGCGCGACGACATCGGCCTGTCGCAGGCGCGCTTCGAACTGATCGTGACGTCGGGCGAGGGGGAACGGTTCACCGCGCGAACGGTGGTGCTGGGGGCGACCACCTTTGCCGGTGATGCCGCGGGCACGCGGCGCGCGACCGTGCGCGCGACGATGGATCTCACCGCGCTCGCGCTTGCGGCGGGGGACATCGTGCATTTGCGCGCGATCGCGCGTGATGCGCATCCGTCGTCGGCACGTGAATACGGCAGCAGCGAGACGCGGTCGTTCCGGATCGCGCGCGCAGCGGAGTACGATTCCGTGGCGGTGGAGCCGGCGCCGCCGCCCGCGGTGGACCGCTCGCTGCTCAGCCAGCGTATGCTGCTGCTGTTGACCGAGAAGCTGGTGCGCCAGCGTCCCGTCCTCGCCCGCCGCGCCGTGCTGAACGAGTCGATGCGCCTGGCGCGCGATCAGGCGCGGTTGCGACAGACGGTGGGGGACGTGGTGTTCCAGCGGCTCAGCGGCGACGTGAGCGGTGAGCACGCGCACAGCGCCGGCGACGGACACGATCACGGCGTCGAGCAACAACAGGGGAAGCTCGCACTCTCCGGGGGCAACGCCGGCGGGGTGCTCGAGGAAGGGGACGACTCACCGGTGATCGCGATCAATCAGCCGCTGCTGGAAGCGTACAACGCGATGTGGGATGCGGGCCGGGCGCTCGAGCAGGGTGAACCGGAGGCGGCGATCCCGCCGATGCGTCTGGCGCTCGCCGCGATCGAACGCGCCCGCGCCGCGTCGCGCCTGTATCTGCGCGGGACGCCGCCCACGGTGATCATCGATCTCGCCAAGGTGCGCCTGGCCGGCAAGGACACCGGGGTGACGAACGCGCGCCGCGCCCGCGAGGCGATGCCGCCGCGCGAGGCGCGCCGCGCGGACCGTCTCGTGCGGGCGGCGCAGCTCGCGGCGCGCGATGGGTCCGCGGCGCGTGATTCCCTCGCGGTGTT
>CANJOX010000353.1 GCA_947475795.1 Gemmatimonadota bacterium | reverse complement strand
CGTTTTTCGTCCCCGATGCCGCGCGTGCGCATTGGACCGAGCGCGTGGCCACGCGGGCCGCGTCGCACACCGAGTGGAAGACCAAGTGGGCGGCGTATCAGGCGGCGCACCCCGAGCTGGCCGCCGAGTTGCTGCGCCGCAACGCGGGCACCGTCACGGCGGCGCTCGACGGCGCGTTCCCGGTGTTCGACGCCAAGAGCGGTAACGTGGCGAGTCGTGCGGCGAGTGGCGTCGTGATCAACGCGATCGCCGCGGCGGCGCCGGAGCTGGTGGGCGGCAGCGCCGATCTCACGGGGTCGAATCTCACCAACGTGAAGGGGGCCACGTACTACGCGCCCACGGCGGCCGCGGGTCGCAACTTCCATTTCGGCATTCGCGAGCACGCCATGGGCGCGATCATGAACGGCATGGGGTTGCACGGCGGCATCATCCCGTACGGCGGCACGTTCCTCGTGTTCAGCGACTACATGCGTCCGGCCATTCGTCTGGCCGCCCTCATGGGCGTGCAGGCCATCTACGTGTTTACGCACGATTCCATCGGACTCGGCGAAGACGGCCCCACGCACCAGCCCATCGAGCATCTCACGGCGCTGCGGTGCATCCCCAACCTGCTCGTGCTGCGGCCGGCCGATGCCGACGAAGTGAGCGAAGCGTGGCGCGTGGCGATCGCGCATCGCACCGGGCCGTCGGCCATCGTACTCACGCGGCAGAAGCTGTCGTATTTCAACGAGCCGGCACGGGCGCGGGCCGGTGTGCCGCGCGGCGCGTATGTGGTGGCTGACACCAACGGCGTGCCGAACGTAGTGCTCATGGCCAGCGGCTCGGAAGTCGAAATCGCGCTGGCCGCGCGTGAGCAGCTGGCGGCCAACGGCGTGAACGCGCGCGTGGTGAGCTGCCCCAGCCTGGAACTGTTCGCGCAGCAGGATGCGGCGTATCGCGCTGGTGTGCTGCCGGCCGGTGTGCCGCGCGTGGCGGTGGAAGCGGCGCATCCGATGTCGTGGCACCAGTGGGTGGGCGACACGGGCGCGATTGTCGGCATCTCCACGTTCGGGGCCAGCGCTCCGGCCCCCACGCTGTACGACAAGTACGGCATTTCCGCCGACCACGTGGCGGCGACAGTGACGCAGCTGCTGGGCGCGTAGTCAGTTCGGTATGACACGTCTGCTGGCCTTCGTCGGTGCCACCATCGGTGGCTACGCCGGCTGGGCCGCAGGCGAACCGTTCGGCATCTTCACGGCCTTCGTGGTGAGCATCGTGCTCACGGCCGCCGGTGGGTACTACGGGCGGAAGATCGGGAAGTACTACGGCGGGTGATCCGTGCGCGCTCGTTGGATCGCTGAACTGATCACGCAGAGACAAACAGAGAGGGCGCAGAGGACGCAGAGACAACGATTCTCTGCGAACTCTGCGCCCTCTGCGTCTCGGCGTGATCAGTTCAGCGGATCACACGCACCACTTACTGGGCACACCGCGCCAACGCGACCGGGCAACGTTCCGGATCACGCGCCGGTGCACTGCCCTGTCCACCGGGGCCACCGAACGTGTAGAGCGGCAGCTGCAACGTCTGCAGTTCACGACCCGGAATCGGGAAGTGAATCGGCGTGCCTTCCGGCAGCGTGCGCCAGCCGCGCGCGTCGAAGAACGCGACCACGCCGTTCACACCGGCGCCTTCGATGCTCTTCTCGTAGCGCAGCGCATCCCACAAGCTGCCGCACCCACCGGCTTCCTTGCGCGGCACGCACCCCGGTTCATTCGGCGGACCATCCACCGTGACCGGCGGCAGTTCCCCGTTGGCGACACGCGACTTGTTGATGAGCGGCACGGCTTCGGTGGCGCGACCCAGTCGAATCAGCGCCTCGGCCTTGAGCAGATCCATCTCCGTCACCGTCATCGCAACCTGCGGGCCCGTTTGGTAGGTGAGGTCGACGCCGTTTCGCTTGTAGTAGTAGTGCGAAAAGCGATACGTGCCGCGGGCCGCCTGGAAGATGTTATTCAGGTTATAGCCCATGTACTTGCCCACCGACGCCGGTCCGGTCGTGCCCTGGATACGACGATCCTTCGTGCGCATCTGGAATGCGACCCGCGAGTCGTTCGGCGTGGCCACCCAGTTCTTCCAGCCATCGGTGGAGTCGGCAGGCCCCACGAGCCAGTAGCTCGGACGACCAAAGTCGGACGGCCGGCCCGCCGTACGCAAGCGCGCGATCAACCGCTTCCAGTCATCGAAGAACACATCCGGCTGGGCCGACGGTGCGAAGTCCGTCTGAATGCCGGCGTCGACGCGACGAATTACTTCTGCCCAGTTCACCGCCGCCCGCTCTTCGCGGCTACGAGCCGAGTACACCAGCAGCCGTGCCGCGAACGAGTTGGCCACGCGCACAAACTGATCCTTCGTGAGCGCCTGAAACAGCCAGGCGTCCACCGGGAACGTCATGGTGGGCTGCGCGTTGGCCGTCGTGATGGCCGCGTCCAGCTGCTTGATGCCGAACGTCGTGACCACCTTGTAGTCCACGAACGTCGGTGCCTTCCCCGTGAGCGTATCCAGCTTGGTGGTCTCGTCGATCAACGCGCCCTTGTCAAAGTACAGGCCGAGATAACCATACGAGATGCCCTGCATGAACTTGCCCATGGCCTTGGCCCGAGCGGTACGCGCGGCACTTTCGATCACGAGCCCACGATCGATCGCCCCCACGACGTCGTTGGCCGCCGAGATCGTGCGGTAGAACTGATACCACGGCTGCTCGTTCACCAACCGACGTGCATTCACAGGACTGTTGTTCCATGACTGCCGCGGCTCAGCGGAGAGTTCGAGTTGGCCAAAGTCGGCGAAACCGGACGTCATTTCGCGCGCCATCGTGCTGAAGGCCCACGCCGGGTAGTCATCATGCCCGGCCACCGGCCACCAGGTACGGAACGACGTGGCCACGAACGATTCGGTCGTCACCGGCTGCGCCGTGGCGCGCGCGGCATCGGGCCGGTTGGGATTCACCACATTCAGGTCCTGACAGGACGCCGCGATGACAGTGAGGCCAATCGGCAAAGCGAACTTCTTGAGAGTCGAATTCATGAGTTGAGGCTCGCCGATCAAAAGGTGATTTCGAAGCTGCCCGTCAACGTGCGATAGCGCGGATACGAGAAGCTGTCGAGGCGGCTGAGCACACTGCCCACTTCGGGGTCGTACCCCTTGTAGCGCGTGAGCGTGACCAGATTGCGGCCGATGAGCGACACCGACGCCTGCTCGGCACCCAGGCGCGCCAAGGCACGGGAGAAGCTGCTCGGCAAACGGTACTTGAGCGACAGCTCACGCAGTTTCACGAAGCTCGCATCTTCCACGAAGTAGCTCGTCGGATCGGCGGCCGAATAGAGTGACACATAGTACTCGATGGGCTTCTTGAGCTCCTGCGCCTTGCCCGCCTGATCTACATCACGGCTGCGCTGGTACTGGTACATGCGCTGGTTGGTCTGGTTGTAGACGTCACCACCAACCTGGGCATCCCACAGCATGAACAGCTGCACGCCACGCCAGCCGATCGTGTTCGACACACCGAAACGGAAGTCCGGGTTGCCGTCGCCGATACGGGTCACGGCCGCATTGCCCGTTGAGTCGAGCGCACGGACCGGCATGCCCCACTGATACGACTGGCTGCCGATCGTGACCGCCGGCGTACCCCACAGGCGCTTGGTCTCGCCATCGGTGTACGCGTTGCCGGCACCAACGTACACGAGCAGTCCTTCGTCGTTGCGGGCAAATTCGCTCGCGCGCGACTGCGCGTCAGCCGGCAGCTCGGACACGTCACCGATGAAGCGGAAGCCGTACATGTTGCCCAGCGTTTCACCCGCGCAGCGGTAACCCACCGTGGCGGTGGTGAAGCACGGGCGGTTGAACTCGGTGATCTTGTTGCGCGACCGATCGGCAACCAGGCCGGCACGCCACGTGAACGTGGGCTTGCGCACGATCTGTGCTTCGAGCGTCGCCTCGTAGGTATTGCCCGTGACCGTCCCCGCGTTCTGCCACTGGTTGGCGTAGCCGAAGTAACCAGCCAACGGAATCAGCAGGAGCTGATCGGAGGTGGTCTGACGCGCGTACGACAGCTGAATCGAGTAGCGATTCTTCACGATGGCGTCGATACCGAGTTCGGTCTCCTTCGAGTACTCG
>CANJOX010000352.1 GCA_947475795.1 Gemmatimonadota bacterium | reverse complement strand
GTGGTCCCCGGGCAGACCGAGGCCGGTCTGGCGCGGGAAGCCATGGAGCGCAGCATCCGGTGGCTGGAACGCTGCCGGGTGGAGTTCGAGCGGCTACAGCGGGAGGATCCCGACGCCCCGACCCCGGTGCAGGCGCTGTTTCCGATCGTCCAGGGGGGCATTCACGCCGACCTGCGGCGGGAGTCGGCCACGGCTATTCGGAACGCCGCCGATTGGGTCGGCCTCGGGATCGGCGGATTGTCGGTGGGTGAGGCCAAGCCCGACATGTACGCGATGCTCGACGTCGTCAACGAGGCGCTGCCCACCGACCGGCCGCGCTACCTCATGGGGGTCGGGTTCCCCGAGGACCTCGTGGAGGGGGTGGCCCGCGGGGTGGACCTGTTCGACTGCGTGGCGCCCACGCGCATGGGACGGACCGGTGCCTTCTTCACGACCACGGGCCGCCGGAGCATCAAAAACGCCGCCTGGCGCCTCGACCCCGGTCCGCTGGACGACGCGTGCTCCTGTGCCGCCTGCAGCCGCTTCTCCAAGGCCTACATCCGGCATCTTTTCGTGTCGGAAGAGATCCTCGGACTCCGCCTCTTGAGCCTCCACAATGTACATTTCCTCGTTGCGCTGATGCGCGACGCACGCGCCGCTGTCCAGGCCGGCACGTTCCAGGGCTGGAGCCGTGACTGGCTCGCCCGCTATCACTCTCGATCGACGCCTTCATGAGCTTCTCCGTCATCGCCGGCCTCGCCGCCATTCAGGTGGCCAGCAATCAGATCGCCTCCATGGTGTTCATGTACGGCGCCATCTTCGCGATTTTCTATTTCGTCCTCATCCGCCCGCAGCAGAAGCAGCGGAAATCACACGACGCGCTCGTGCGGTCGCTCAAGAAGGGGGACGAGATCGTCACCGCCGGTGGATTGGTGGGCGAAGTCCTGCACATCAGCACCATGGGCAAGGACGGCGCGGCCGGGATGGATGACCGCATCACGATCAAGACCGGCGAGTCGAAGGTCGTGGTCGAGCGCGGTCGGATCACGCGCGTCGGTTCCGCCACCCCGGCGGCCTGAGGTCGCCGTGGCGCTGCTCGACATCCACGTCCTCGGCTCTCCGATTCTCCGTCAGGACACCGAAAAAGTCGGACAGATTACCCCGGAACTGCGCCGGCTCGTGGACGACATGTTCGACACGATGGACAAGGCCAAAGGCGTCGGTCTGGCGGCACCGCAGGTCGGTCGTCGTGAGCGTCTGGCCGTGGTCGAGGTCGATGAGCAGCGCCTCGTGGTGATCAATCCCGAGATCATCCTCAAGGAAGGGTCGGTGCGTGGCGAGGAAGGCTGCCTCTCGATCCCTGAGGTGTATGCCAACGTCGACCGCTTCGCACGCGTCGTCGTGCGCGCCCAGGACATCGACGGCGCGTGGTACGAAGTGGAGGGCACCGACCTGCTGGGGCGGTGCCTGCAGCACGAAATCGACCACCTGCATGGCCGTCTGTTTACCGACCGCCTCAGCCTGCTCAAGCGTCGGGCTGCGATGCGCGAGTGGGAGTACGAGAAGGCCAACTACCCGAAGCTCCTGCGCGTGCTCCCCGTCGGCGATCTGCCGAAAGAGCGCGACGCCACACCGCCTGACGTCACGACCTGACCGGAGACCGCCCCGCCGTGCGCATTCTCTTCTGGGGCACTCCCGAGTTCGCCGTGCCGCCGCTTCGTGCCCTGATCGGTGAGGGGCACGAGGTGGTCGGGGTCGTCTCACAGCCCGACAAACCACGCGGCCGCTCGCGGACGCAACTCGACCCATCGCCGGTCAAGCGCGTGGCGCTCGACGAAGGGATCCCGGTGTTGCAGCCGGAGCGTCCGCGCGGTGACGAGTTTGCCGACGCCATCCGTGCGCTCGCCCCGGACATCTCGGTGGTCGTCGCGTACGGCTGTATTCTGCCGAAGGCCATCATCGACCTGCCGCGCCTCGGCACCCTCAACATCCACGGCTCCATTCTGCCGGCGCTCCGCGGTGCCGCGCCGATTCAGGCCGCGATTCTGCAAGGCATGACGGAAACGGGCATCACCATCATGCAGATGGTCCCCGCGCTCGACGCCGGCGACATGCTGCACGTGCTCCGCACCGGCATCGAGCCCGACGAAACCTACAGCGAGTTGCACGACCGGCTCTCCGAGCTCGGGGCGCTGGCCATCGTCCAGGCGCTGGCCATGATCGAGACCGGCATCGCACACGCGGTCCCGCAGGACGCATCGCTGTCCACCTACGCACCCAAGATCGACCGCGAGATGGCGCGCCTCGACTTCACGTGGTCGGCCGAGCAGGTCTCGCGTGTCACCCGCGCGTTCGATGCGCGGCCGGGGGCGTATGCCCGGTTACGCGACATCGAGACCAAGCTGTTCAGCGTGCGCCTCGTTGGCGACGGCAGCAACGACGCGCTCGACGACCCCACGCGCAACAGCCCGCCGGGCACGGTGCGAGCGGCCAACGACGACGGACTGCTGGTCCGCTGCGGGGAAGGCGCCGTGCGCTTTCTCGACGTCCAGCCCAGTGGCAAGCCGCGTATGACCGCTGCCTCGCTCGCGCGCGGCCGTGGCGTGGCGGTGGGCGATTTGCTCGAGCCCGCATGAGCCACAAAATGCATGCGTCGTCGCATGGGCCAGGCGTGACCGGGTCGCGCACCGCGGCCGCGATGATCCTGGCCGATCTCCGATCGGGCACGCTGCTCGACGCCGCGTTCGACAATCGCGCGGGCGCGCTGGACCCGCGCGATCGTCGGTGGGTGCAGGAGCTCGTCTGGGGGCTGCTGCGCCAGCGGAACCGGCTCGATGCCATTCTCGCCGAGCGCGTGCGCGGCGGGATCGCAAAGATCGACGACGACGTCACTGATCTCTTGCGACTCGGCGCGTACCAGCTGCTGAGCATGGGGAGCGTGCCGCCGTACGCCGCCATCGGGCAGACCGTCGAACTCACCAAGCGTCGTCACGGCATCGGTGCCAGCAAGCTGGCCAACGCCGTGCTGCGCCGCATCGATCGCGAACGGGACACCATCGAGCCGCCGGTGCCCACCGACCCGCTCGAAGCGATGGCGCTGCGCTATTCGCATCCGCGCTGGGCCATTGCACGCTGGGTGGACCGGTGGGGAATGGCCGACACGGAGCGCCTGCTCGCCACGAACAACGAGCCCGCCTCGATCACCGTGCGTCCGTACGGCATCGACCGGCCGGCGCTCGACGCGATGCTCGTGGGCGCCGGTGTGGTCACGCACGACGTCCCCGTGTGCCCGCAGTCCATCCGCCTCGGCGGTGGCGTCGCGCTGACGGAACTTGCCGCGTTCACCCAGGGGCTGATGTTCGTGCAGGATCCCGCCGCCAGCCTCGTCGCGCAGTACGCGCACGTGCCGGAAGGGAGCGTGGTGGCCGATCTCTGCGCCGCCCCGGGGGGCAAGGCGCTGGAGCTGGCACGGCGTGCGAAGCTCGTCATCGCGGCCGATCGCAGCATGGCCCGGGTCGATCGCATGGTCACCGGCTTTGGTCGCGTCCACGCCACCAACCTCGTTCCGCTAGTGTGCGATGCGCGCGATGCCGCCGTGGCCGATGCCGACGTGGTGCTGATCGACGTGCCCTGCACCGGTACCGGGACCTTCCGGCGTCACCCCGATGCCCGCTGGCGCATGCGCATCTCCGATTTCGCCGTGCTGCCGGCGCTGCAACGCGAAATTCTGCTGGCCGCCGCCGACGTCGTGAAGCCGGGGGGCCTGCTCGTGTACAGCACCTGTTCGCTGGAGCTCGAGGAGAACGACGATCAAGTGGAATCGTTCCTCGCCACGCATCGCGAGTTCACGCTGGAACCGCCGCCGGCCGGCACGGTGTCAGCCGACGTACTCGATGAGGGGATGCTGCGCGTGCTGCCGCAGCAGTTCGGTACCGACGGCGCCTTCGCGGCGCGTCTGCGGAGAGCGCACTGATGACCGCCACGCCCCCGATCAACCGGCGCCCGAAAAAGCGAGCCATTGGACCGTCGGTCACGACGCGCCGTTGGATCGTGCGTGGTACCGTCGCGGCGCTGGTTGGCTTGATGATCGGCGCCACCGGTGGCGTGATCACGGTCCGCACGCTCGAGCCCGGGCGCGCCAACGCGGTGGACTCCGTGCAGGCCGTTCTCGATAGCCTGGC
>CANJOX010000351.1 GCA_947475795.1 Gemmatimonadota bacterium | reverse complement strand
GCCTGAAACAGGGAGCGGTTCTGCTCCTGCCAATCCACGGCGCGGACCGGCGCGTTGAGACGGGACCGCAACGAATCGGCCACCACCGGCGCCTGCCATCGGTCGACCGTGCGGACCTCGATGCCGGTCACGTCGTCACCCAGACCGGCGAAGCGCTGCGCGACGGACAGGTCGAGATACAGATACGCGTTATCGTACTCGTACATGCCGGTCTCGAAGACGCCAGAGACCACCGCGCTATCGAGCCGGGGGATGATCGCGCCGGTGGATGCGTTCATGTCGAGCCCGGCGGCGCCGACCAGCACGATGGTGTCACCGGGAAAGGCGTTCAACTTGGATGCCAGAAACTTGCCCAGGACCGCTCCCGGCAGCGCCACGCTGTCGCGGACAAAGCGGAAGTCACCCAGAATCGCATGCGAGCGGATCGTGGTCACATCGCTCCCCGGCGTCCCCTCGGCATAAATCCCGACCACCTGCGTGCCCGTCATGTACCCCGACAGGTTGCGCACCATGCCCTGTGTGCTCACGAACGGTGCCGCCCGCACCACGCCCGCCGTCGTGGTCACCTCCTCGCGCACCTCCCGCCAGCCGGACATGCGCATCCCGTCGCCGTACGGCAGCACGTGGATGTCCGGGCTGCCAACCAGAATCTTTTCGCGCAGATCACGCTGCAAACCGTTCATGACGCCCATGATCACGATCAGCGCACTGACACCGACCAGTACACCACCGATGGCGATCACACTGATCAGCGACAGCAGGCGCGACCCGCGGCGGCTCCGCAGGTAGCGCCACGCAATCGACAGTTCAAGGCGCGTCACGAAGCGCTCACTCCGGACGCATCGTGGGGAACAGAATCACGTCGCGGATGTTCGGCGTGTCCGTGAGATACATGAACAGACGATCGATCCCGATCCCCACCCCACCGGTGGGCGGCATGCCGTACTCCATCGCCCGCAGGTAATCGTCGTCCACGCCCGAGGCCTCGTCATCGCCGGCATCGCGAAGGCGCGCCTGCGCCTCGAACCGCTCACGCTGATCGATCGGATCGTTCAACTCGGAGAAAGCATTGGCGAGCTCCTTCCCGCGCGCGAACAACTCAAAGCGCTCGGTGAGTCCGGCCGGCCCGCCCCGCTTCGGTTTCGCCAGCGGCGACAGCTCAATGGGATAGTCGACGACAAACGTCGGGGTGTCGATCTTCGACTCCACGAGCTCCTGGAACATCTCGTCGAGCACCTTGGGCCGGCTCAGCGTAGCCACCTTCGCCACGCCGATCCGCTCGGCCGCCTGACGTAGCGTCGCGTCGTCCGCCGCCATCACGTCAAGGCCGGCGGCCTGCGACAACGACGGCACCCATTCGATCCGCGGGAAGGGTGTCACCAGTACCGGCACCTTTTCACCCACGATTGGGATCGAACGGATCGCATCAGCGGCCGCGACCATCAGCGTCTCGACGCGCGCCATCATCGTGGTGTAGTCGGCAAATGCTTCGTAGAACTCGAGCATCGTGAATTCCGGATTGTGCGTCCGGTCGATCCCCTCGTTGCGGAAGTCATGGCCGATTTCGTAGACACGTTCAAAGCCACCCACAATCAGACGCTTGAGATAGAGCTCATCCGCGATGCGCAGATAGAGCGGCATGTCTAGCGTATTGTGGTGCGTGATGAACGGACGCGCGGACGCACCACCGTACAGCGGCTGCAGGACCGGCGTTTCGACCTCGAGATAGTGCAACCCGTCAAGGTGCGAACGGATGCTGCGGGTCAGCACCGAGCGAGCGCGAAAGAGCGCCCGCACCTCGGGATGCACCGCCAGATCGGCATAGCGCTGCCGCGCGCGCTGTTCGGTATCCGCAAATCCCGAGTAGCGCACCATCTGTCCGTCCACCATCTGCTCCTTGCCGAACGGCAGCGGGCGCAGCGACTTCGACAGCAGCGTAGCCTCTTTCACCTTGACCGTGGCTTCGCCGGTCTTCGTGCGCATCATAGCACCGCCAACGCCGACCCAGTCGCCCAGATCCCAGGCGTTGAGTTGGGCCCACGCGGCTTCCCCGATCTCGTCGCGCCGGAAGTACAGCTGCACACGACCGTCCATGTCGGCCAGATGCGCAAACGCCGTCTTCCCCTGACTGCGCCACGACGTGAGACGACCGGCTACCGTGACCACGGGGCCTTCATCCGACGTCCCAAGCGCCGCCACTGCTTCGGCCGCGGTGTGCGATCGATCAAAGGAGTACGCGAACGGTTCCGTTCCAGCCGCGCGCAACGCGTCGAGCTTGTCGCGCCGCGCCTTCATCAGGAAGTTGAGATCGTCGCTCACAGCGGGCGCCCCTCCGCCTTCTGTTCGCTCTCCTGCTTCAGATATGCCTGGATAAACGGATCGATCCCGCCGTCCATGACTTTCTGGACATCGGCGATCTTGAGCTCGGTGCGGTGATCGTTGACCATCGTGTACGGTTGGAAGACGTAGCTGCGGATCTGGCTGCCGAAGGAGACATCCTGCTTGTCGGCATCGAGCAGCGCCTTGGCCGCCGCCAGCTTGTCCGACTCACGCTGATACAGCTTGTTCTTCAGCTGTTTCATCGCCGTGGCTTTGTTCTTGAACTGGGAGCGCTCCGCCTGCGAGGCGCACACGATGCCGGTGGGCATGTGCGTGATACGCACCGCCGAAGACGTCTTGTTGACGTGCTGGCCGCCAGCGCCTGAGGCGCGATACACATCGATCCGCAGATCTTCGTCGCGGATCTCGATGTTGATCTCTTCGTTGACCACCGGATACACAAAGATCGATGCGAAGCTCGTGTGACGCCGCGCCTGCGAATCGAACGGCGAGATGCGGACCAAGCGATGCACGCCCGATTCGGGCCGGAGGAATCCGTAGGCGTACTGCCCCTTGATCTCCATGACCGCTCCTTTGATGCCAGCCTCTTCGCCCTCGCTGAGGTCGAGCATCTCGATCTCGAAGCCTTTCCGTTCCGCCCAGCGCGTGTACATGCGCATGATCATCTGCGCCCAGTCTTGCGCCTCGGTACCACCGGCGCCGGCGCTGATCTCGATCTGCGCGTCACGGAAATCGTCACGTCCGCGCAGCAGCGACTTCAGTTCAAACGCGTCGAGCTCCTCGACGATCCGCTCCACTTCGGCGTCGAGATCATCCGACATCGGGTCGTCCGGCTCGAGCGCCAGGAGCTCGTCAATCTCGAGCGCGGAGCCGATCCGCGCCGTCAGCGAGTCGATCGGCTCGATCCAGCCCTTCAGCACCTTCACCTGCTGCACGATGTCGCGGGCGTGCTCCTGATCGTTCCAGAAGGCGCCCTCCGACATTTCGTTCTCGTATGCGCTCAGCGTCGCGCGCTTGGCATCGACGTCAAAGATACCTCCGCATGTCCACGAGCCGCTCTTCCGAGCGCGCCAACACCTTCAGGCGTTCGCCATCCTGCATGCCATGCCTCCACCTACGACGCGAGCCGCCCTCCGCGCAGGAGAGCGGCCCGTAGTGTCACCAGCTGACGCCGACCGATGCGGCATCCGAATGACACGGAAGGTACCCGATTGCCGGACCGCCTTCCAGCGGCAGAATCAGAACAGGCGACGTCCACCGGCGAGAATGTCATTGAGGGCGTCCTGGAAATACGGCGACTGTTCAGCCACCTCGCGCCCCACCTGCTCGATGTACTCCTCGTAGCTCTTCTTGATCTCCTCGCGGAACAACTGCCGCAAGGTGCCGTCCCGCAGCCCCTCGTCGCGTTTCTGTGGGTGATAGGCCACCAGATCCGAAACCAGCGCGCGCGCCAGCCGGCGGGCACGCTGATCGGGATCGGCACGCAGAAACGGATTGATCGGCGGCTTTGCTAAGACGGGGGCTGCCGCAACAGGAACAACCGGGGGGGCCACCGATGTGGGCGTGGTGGCAAATGACGGTGTGGGTTCGGCAACCGCGGTCGGCATCGGCGGCGTCATGGTACTGATGGACGCCGCGGACGACCTCGGGGCTGTGACGGACGGGGGAGGCTGGAATGACGCCGCCGCGGGGGTCGGGATGGCCCCGGTCGCCACCGCCGGCGTGACGGACACCGGCAGGGTACCACCAGCCAACAGAATGACGCCACCGCACACCGAGCAGCGGGCCCGAACTCCCGTGGACGGGACTTTGGAGGGATC
>CANJOX010000350.1 GCA_947475795.1 Gemmatimonadota bacterium | reverse complement strand
TGGAAGGCATGGCGCGTCAGCCGGAAGCCGCGGGTCGTATCCAGACCGCCGCGCTCATCCTGGCCGCGCTCATCGAAGGCGCCGCGCTGTTCGGCGTCGTGATCGGCTTCCAGATCCAGGGCAAGATCACGTTCTAACGTGTTCGCGCGCGGGGCGTCCATCCGGGCGCCCCGCCGCACTCTCTTCTTCTTGTGGACCCCTCCATGTTCGCTCTTTCCACTCGCCGTATCGGCGCGCTCGCCACGTTGCTCGCTGTCACCGCGTCGCCGGCGTTTGCGTCGGAAGCCGCCGAAGGTGGCCCGCCCAATCTGCTGGACCCGAATGTCGGCGTGATGGCATGGACGTTGGTCATTTTCGTCCTGCTCCTCGCCGTCCTCTCGAAGTTCGCGTTCAAGCCGCTGTTCGCCGCCGTCGAGGCGCGTGAAAAGGCGCTCGAAGACGCCATCGAAGGCGCCAAGCGCGATCGCGCGGCCGCCGAATCGATGCTGGCCGAACAGAAGGCGCATCTTGAATCCGCCCGCACCGAGGCGCAGCAGATCATTGCTGACAGCCGCGCGACGGCCGAGAAGATGCGCACCGATCTGCTCGCGCAGACGAAGGCGCAGCAGGAAGAAATGATCGAGCAGGCCCGTCGCGCCATCGAAGGCGAGAAGGCGGCCGCCATCGCCGCGTTGCGGACCGAAGCGATCGATCTTGCGATCGCCGGTGCGTCGCGGGTGATCGAACAGAATCTCGATTCGGCGGGCAACCGCACGATCGTGGAGAACTTCCTCGCCTCGCTCGACGGCGCTAAGGGGACGCGCTAATGCCAGCCGGCGTGCAGGGTGAATCGGTTGCCCGCAACTACGCCGAGGCGTTGCTGACCCTCGCGCGGAAGGCCGAGGATCCGACGGGGTGGGGCACGATGTTGCGGCAGGTCGCGAACGCGATCGAAACCGACCTCACGCTCTATCGCTTTCTCGAGTCCCCGCGCATCGCCGCCGACCAGAAGTCGGCGGTGCTGACCAAGGCGCTCGGCGATCGCGTGCCGCGTCTGTTCCTCCGGTTCCTGCAGCAGTTGGTCAAGAACCGCCGGCAGATGCTCATTCCGACGGTCGCCAACGAGTACGACACGCTGCTCGATGCCTCGGCGGGTATCGTGCATGCGCGCGTGACCGTGGCACGTGAAACGGCGGACGACGAGCGCGACGCGATTGCCGCGCGGCTCTCGGCCATCGTGGGCAAGACGGTGGTGCCGCATCTCGCCGTGGATCCGAGCATCATTGGCGGCGTCGTCGTGCGTATTGGCGACACCGTGATGGATGGTTCGGTGCGCCGCAAGTTGGCGCTGCTGCGTCGCCGTATGGGAACCACCCGCGCCTGATTCGGGCGCGGGGCATCTGTCAATCGGAGCCTTGCCATGAGCGGTCGCGTGGATGTCCGGCATGTGCCGAAGCCCTGGGGACACGAAACAATCTGGGCGCACACCGATCGCTACGTGGGCAAGATCCTGCATATCACCGCCGGCCAGGCGCTGTCGGTGCAGTACCATGAGCGGAAGGACGAAACCGTCTTTCTGCTGCAGGGCGAGATGAATTACTGGGTGCAGCTCCCCGGAGACACGGAGCTGCGCGACCAGCGGCTCACCACGGGGCAGTCGTTCCGGATCACACCGGGGACGATCCACTACATGGAAGCCATCACGGATTGTGATCTGCTCGAGGCCAGCACCCCTGAACTCGATGACGTGGTCCGGATCAAGGACCGCTACGGGCGCGAAGGCACCAGCGCCCCCTGATCGGCTCCCCTGTCCCGATGCACTTTCTGCGGCGCCGCCCCTCCCCGAGGGCGGCGCCGTTCTGCATCTTGCGACCATCGATTCACTGTCGCCCGACCCCACTCTCTCGATTCGGGACACCGCACGCAATGAAGGTCATTATCCCGCTGGCCGGCAAAGGCACCCGCCTGCGCCCGCACACGCACGTCACACCCAAGCCGATGCTCAAGGTGGCCGGCCGGCCCGTCATGGGCTACGTGATGGACGACGTGCAGCAACTCGGCAATGTCGAACAGGTGGTGTACATCACGGGGCATCTCAAGGAGAAGGTGGAGGCCTACGCGCGCGCCGCGTACGACGTCCCCAGTGTC
Organism: Gemmatimonadota bacterium; assembly: GCA_947475795.1. The sequence continues at coordinate 2,040 of CANJOX010000350.1, read as the reverse complement.
TTCATTGAGCAGGCCGTGCAGGATGGGACCGCGGGCGCGGTCGCGCTCGCCGAGGCGTATGTCGACCAGCCGGTGCTGATCATTTTCGTCGATACGATCTTCGATGCGGACCTGAGCATCACCAAGGACAGCGACGACGACGGCATTATCTGGACCAAGGAAGTCGAGGACTACCAGCGCTTCGGCGTCGTGGTCACCGACGAGCATGGCCACATGACGAAGATCGTGGAGAAGCCCACCACGCCGATCTCCAAGCGGGCCAACATCGGCCTGTATTACATCAAGAATTGGCGGCTGCTATACGAGGGGATTCGGCACGTGCTCACCACCGCGCCCCACAAAGGCGAGTGGTACCTCACCGATGCCTTCCAGTACATGATTGACCACGGGGCGAAGATCCGGGTGGTCGATGTGGCGGGGTGGTACGACGCCGGCCAGTTGGAAACGCTGCTCGCGACCAACCGCACGATGCTCGAGAAGGGCCGTGCCCGCCGGCCGGATGCCGTCGGTGCCGGCGTCACGTTCATCGATCCCGTCTACATCGAGGACGGCTGCACGATTGAGCACGCGACCGTTGGTCCCAACGTCTCGCTGGGCGCGGGGAGCACCGTCCGCCACTCCACGATCACGAACGCGGTGATCGGGGAACGGGCCACGGTCGAACACGCGCAGCTCCACGATGCGTTTCTGGGCGATCGGGTGGTGGTGCATGGTGTCCACGGCAGCATGAGCATCGGTGACGACTCTGAAATCCGGGTGAACGCATGAGCGACGAAACGAACGGGCTTCCGCATGGCGTCTCGCGCCGTGACCTCCTCACGGGCGCGGCGGCGGCCGTGGCCGCGGCGGCCGTGACCGGATCCCCGGCCCGGTTGTTGGCCAGTACCGACGATTGGCGCGTGGACCTCACGCCGCCGCGGCTGGCCGGCAACGGCAGCATGATGGGCGTACCGTTCGAGAAGCACGCCACGGTGCGCATCGCGATCGTGGGCACGGGACTCCGGGGCCGCTCGGTACTGGGCGAACTGCTGGCCATCGAAGGCGTGGAGATCACCGCGCTGGCGGACGTCGTGCCGGACAAGGCCCAGCGTGCCGCGGCGATGGTGGTGAAGGCGGGACGTAAGGCGCCCGCGCTCTACACCGACGGGGAGCGGGACTTCGAAAAGTTGGTGCAGCGCGACGACATCGACTTCGTGTACACCGCCACGCCGTGGCCGTGGCACACGCCGGTGGTGCTGGCCGCCATGAAGGCCGGGAAGCACGCCGGCAGCGAAGTGCCGATCGCGCTGTCGGTCGATCAGTGCTGGGAGCTGGTGGACACCTCCGAAAAGATGAAGCGGCACTGCCTGCTCATGGAGAACTGCTGCTACGGCAACAGTGAGCTCACCGTGCTGCGGATGGTGCGGGAAGGGGTGTTCGGCACCCTGCTGCACGCCGAGGCGGCGTACCTGCACGATTTGCGTGAGATCCTCTTCGAGAACAAGGACGAGGGGCTGTGGCGCCGTTTCCCGCATACGGAGCGCGACACGAATTTCTATCCCACCCATGGCCTCGGGCCGGTGGCGCAGTATCTCGGCATTCACCGCGGCGACAAGTTCGACTACGTGGTGTCGATGTCGTCGCCTGAAGCAGGCCTCACCGAGTGGCGCGAGCAGACGGAGCCGAAGGACAGCCCCAAGTGGACCGAGCGCTATAAGGCGGGTGACATGAACACGTCGCTCATCAAGACGGCCAAGGGACGCACGATTCTCCTGCAGCATGACGTCGTGAATCCGCGGCCGTATTCGCGTCTGAACAACCTGCAGGGCTCGAAGGCCATCTTCAACGATTACCCGGCGCGGCTGTACATCGACGGCGCCGCCGGTGGCGAGAAGTGGACGCCGCTGGCCGAGTTCAAGGGCAAGTACGAGCATCCGCTATGGACGGCGGTCGGGGACATGGCGCGCAAGAACGGCGGGCACGGCGGGATGGATTTCATCATGGCCTACCGACTGGTGCAGTGCATGCGCGAGGGACTCGCGCCTGATTTCGACGTGTACG
>CANJOX010000349.1 GCA_947475795.1 Gemmatimonadota bacterium | reverse complement strand
GGCGCGTCGTGAAACAAAGACGAGGCAATATCGGCAGGCTACGGCCTCGCCGCTGGACCCCGCAGCACATTACGATACGAGGTTGTGCCGTCCCTGCTTGCTGGCACCTTTTCCAAATCCATGTCTACTCGACTTCACGCTCTGCACGCCGCCGGACAGTCGCTCTGGCTCGACTACATCGATCGCGTCATGCTGTTCAACGGCGATCTCGCGCGACGTATCCGTGAGGATGCGCTCACCGGCATGACGTCGAATCCGACGATTTTCGAGAAGGCACTCGCCGAGGGCGCCGCGTACGACGCCCAGCTGGCCACGCTCGATGCGGCGCTCTCCGACCGCGAAGCCTTCGAGCACGTTGCCACCACCGATGTGCGCGATGCGTGCGATGCGTTCCGCGGTGTGTACGACGCCACCCAGGCCGTCGATGGGTATGTCTCGCTCGAGGTGTCCCCGGACCTGGCCCGCGACGCCGACGGGACGGTGGCCGAGGCGCGCCGGCTGTGGCAGATCGTCGATCGCCCCAACCTGATGATCAAGGTGCCCGGCACCGGTGAAGGCGCCGTGGCCATCCGGCAGCTCATCGCCGACGGCATCAACGTGAACGTCACGCTGCTCTTCTCGATCGAAGCCCACGCGCGCGTCATCGAGGCCTTCATCGCCGGTTTGGAAGACCGTGCCGCCGCCGGCAAGCCGGTGGATCGCATCGCCTCCGTGGCCAGCTTCTTCATCAGCCGCGTCGACTCGGCCATCGACAAGCAGCTCGCCGCGATGGCGGCCGCCGATCCGGCCGCCGCTGAGGCGCTCACGGCGCTCCAGGGACGCGCCGCCATCGCCAACGCAAAGCTGGCGTACCGCCTCTTTACCGCCAGCTTCTCCGGGCCCCGCTGGACGGCGCTCGCCGCACAGGGCGCGCAGGTGCAGCGTCCGCTGTGGGCCAGCACGAGCACCAAAAACCCGGCCTATCGCGACGTCATCTACGTTGAGGAATTGATCGGCGCCAACACCGTCAACACGCTGCCGCCGGCCACGCTGGAAGCCTTCCGTGATCACGGCGAGGTCCGCGCCTCGGTCACGGAGCAGGCGGCCGACGCCGACCGGGTGCTCGCCGCGCTCGAGGCCCACGGCGTGTCGCTGCAGGCGGTTACCGATACCTTGCTGGCCGAGGGGCTCGCGTCGTTCGAGCAGTCTTTTGTGACACTGTTGTCCGGCCTGCACCGCAAGCGCACGGCGCTTGCCACGGCCGCGTCCTCTACTGGAGCGCCCGCTGTTGCCTGACTCTGCGAACTTTGTCACGATCCCCCGTACCGGTCCCGAGCGCGCGGCGGGCCTCACCGACGAGCAGCCGGTGGCCCCCGTCTTCACGCGCACGCACGTGCCGCGCACGAAAATCGTGGGCACGCTCGGCCCCGCCAGCAGTACCGCCGAGGGCATCCGCGATCTCATCGAGGCCGGACTCGACGTGGCGCGCATCAACTTCTCGCACGGGACGCACGAGCAGCACGCCCGGACCATCGCCACGGTGCGTCAGGTGGCGGAAAGTGTGGGGCGCCCGGTCGCCATCCTCGGCGACCTCCAGGGGCCGCGCATCCGCATTGGTGTCCTGCCCGCCAAGCGTGAACTCGTCCCCGGCACCTCGGTGGTGCTGGCGCCGGAAGACGTGGCCACCGGCGACGATATCCCGATCACGTACGCCGATCTGTGTCACGACGTCTCGACCGGCAATCGCGTGCTGATCAACGACGGGCTTTTCGAGCTTGTGGTGACGCACGTCAAGGCGCCCCGGGTCACCGCCACGGTGGTGCATGGGGGCATGCTCTCCAGCAACAAGGGGATGAATCTCCCCGGCATCGCGGTGTCCGCGCCGTCGCTGACCGAAAAGGACAAGGCCGATCTCGCCTTCGCCGTGGAGCACGACCTTGATGCGGTCGCCCTCAGCTTTGTGCGCCGCGCGCAGGACATCGAGGAGTTGCGGGAGCTCATTCCGAAGTCGATGCTCATCTGCGCGAAGATCGAAAAGGACATCGCGCTGGAGTACATCGAAGAGATCATGACGGCCACCGACGCCGTCATGGTGGCGCGTGGTGATCTCGGCGTGGAGCTGCCGTACGAACAGGTCCCGATCGCCCAGAAGAACATCATCGCGCTGGCCAACCGCATGGGTCGCCCCGTGATCACGGCCACGCAGATGCTCGAGTCGATGATCGATAACCCGCGTCCCACGCGCGCCGAGGCCAGCGACGTCGCCAACGCCATTCTCGACGGCACCGACGCGGTGATGCTCTCGGCCGAAACGGCCGCCGGCAAGTATCCGCGCCTGGCCGTGGAAGCGATGCGCCGCATCATCACGGAAATCGAGACGCATCCGCGCCCCACGCTCACCAACCGGGTCGACCGTCGCACCACGAGTGGCGTCAACACCGAGGAAGCGATTGCGGCGGCCACTGTGGCGGCCGTGCGCATGCTCGAGTCGCCGCTCGTCGTCGTGTTCACGAAGAGCGGCTTCACCGCGCGCATCGTGTCGTCGCACCGGCCCAGTGTGCCCATCCTCGCCCTCACCGATGAACCGCGGGTCTGCCGCCAGCTCTCGTTGGTGTGGGGCGTCGTACCGCGCCTCGTCCCGACGGCGCGCGGGTATGATCACATGGTGGCGATGGCGCTGCGCGAGGCGCTCGACCTCAACCTTGTCACCAAGGGCGATCGCGTGCTGGTCACGGCGGGCGTGCCCTTCGACGTGCCGGGCACGACCAACCTGCTGAAGGTCGAGACGGTGTGACGCAGTCGGCGCGCGTCGAGCGCGGGGGCGGTCGCTGACCGCGCCCGTGCGCCTCACCTTCCTCGGCACCGGCACGTCGTTTGGCGTGCCGCAGATCGGGTGCGGCTGCGCTGTGTGCCGGTCGCCTGACCCGCGCGATCGGCGTAGCCGCTGCGCAGCCGTCATCGAAACGGCCGATGGCACGCGGCTGCTCATCGATACGCCGCCCGAATTGCGGCTGCAACTCGTGGCCGCCGGGATCGGCCACGTCGATGCCGTGTTGTACACGCACGAGCACGCCGATCACATCCACGGTATCGACGACCTGCGCGCCGTGACCATGAAGCGCGGCACCCCGCTGCCGCTGTACGCCGAAGCGCCCACGCTCGACACGCTGCGCGCGCGCTTCCCGTACATCATGGACGAGCGGCTGCGCCCGATTCCCGCGCTGACGCGGCCGGAGTGCACGCTGGTGCCGATCACGGCCGGCGTCCCGTTTCACGTGAACGGTGTCACCGTGCTTCCCATCGCCGTGCCGCACGGGCACGCGGCGGTGGTGGGCTACCGCATCGGCCACGTCGCGTACATCACCGACGCCAAACTGCTCCCCGAGGCGGCCTACGCGGCGCTCGCCGGGGTGCGCGTCCTGGTCCTCAATGCGTTGCTGCGTGAGCCGCACCCCACGCATCTCTCGATCGCGGAAGCAATCGCCGTCGCGCAGCGCGTGGGCGCGGAGCGCACGTTGTTCACACACCTCACGCATCACAACGCGCACGCGGCGTTCGCCGCCGAGCTCCCCGCCGGCATCGAGCCGGCGTACGACGGTCTGATCGTCGACATCCCCTGAGTTCCCCGGATTGGAAGCCATGACGCTGTCACTCGATTTCACCAACATGATGGGCGCGGCGTTGCCGCACGGCGCGGGCATCACCGGCGAGCAGCTCGCGGCGGCGACATCGGCCTTCGCCGAAGCGCACGCCCGGGTCCATGCCCGCACGGACGATCTGGGCTTCCTCACGCTGCCCACGCACGACGTGCTGCGTGACGCCACGCTGGCCGTGGCGGAGCAGGTGCGCGGGCGCTTCGCCGACGTGCTGCTGCTGGGCATCGGCGGCTCGGCGCTGGGCCCCATCGCGCTGCGCACCGCTCTCTGTCCGCCGGGGTGGAACGCACTCGATGCCGCGGCGCGCGGTGGGCGGCCGCGGCTGCACGTGCTCGACAACGTCGATCCCGCCACGATGTCGGCCACACTCGCGCGCCTCGACCTCGCGCACACGCTGGTGCTCGTGATCTCGAAGTCCGGCGGCACCGTCGAGACGATGGCGCAGTACCTCATCGTGCGCGAGGCGCTCGCCGCCGCCGTGGGGGAGGAGGCCGCACGCGGCCATCTCGTGTTCATCACCGACCCCGAGGTCGG
>CANJOX010000348.1 GCA_947475795.1 Gemmatimonadota bacterium | reverse complement strand
CGCCACGGACGGCGCCGGGCGTTATACCCGGCGCGTTTTGCGTTACTATAGGCACTTCGCACGGCAGGTCAGGAGCTCATTCACTGGAGAACCGCACATGCGTCGTTCAGGCTGGCTCGTTGCACTTCCTTTCGCGGCCACGATCTTCGGTGGCTGCGCGAGCGCCTCGAAGTCCGCGTCCGCATCCGCATCCGCGTCCGCCCCGGCGAGCGCGGCACTGACCCTGTGGAAGTCCGGCGCCGCCGCGTTCGGTATGTTCGTGCCCAGTGAGCGGCCACCGGCTCCGCGCGCTGCGGGTGCCACCCGTCTCCCGGCGCTGTATACCGAGGCTGGTGCGAGGGCGCTCGCCGAGAATCCGCTCCTCGACTATCTCTTCCTGAATCTCGAAGGGGCCTACGACGCGGATGCGGTGCGGGCGATGGCGAGTGGCATCAAGCTGAGCAGCGCCGCCACACGGCCCACGTTGCTGGTGCGCATTCCCACCATCGAAGCGGCCGGCGTCGAGCTCACCCGTGCCCGCGTGAAAGAAGTGCTCGGCCTCGGTGCCGACGGCGTGGTGATCCCGCACGTGCGCAACGCGGCGGAAGCGCGCATGGCGGCGGCGTTCTTCACCGAAGCCGGAGCCAACGTGTGGTCGCCCGCCAATCCCAAAGGCACCGTGATCGCGATGCTGATGGTGGAAGACAAAGGCGCCATCGCCGAACTCGACGACATCGCCGCCGTGAAGAGCTACAGCTTGCTGTCGTGCGGCATCGGCAGTCTCACGCAAGCCATGGGCGGCGACGCACCGGGTGCGGAAGCCGCGTGCCAGCGCGCCCGTGACCTCGGAGCCAAGGCGGGCATGCCCAGCATGATGACGGCCTCCGCTGGCTCCATCAAGGACCGCATCGAGAAGGGCTACCTCGGGCTGCTGTTGTCGGGCAGCGCCGAGCAAGCGTCGGCGATCATCCGCACCGGACGTCCCCTCGCGAAGCGTCCGTAAGGCGTCGTCACGACGGTCACCTGCTGCGGGTACGCAGCATCACATCCACCCACGCGGCCACGAGCACCCCGACGAAATAGCAGGCGATATCGCTCCAGAGAAACCCCTGCCCCAGCGCTAGCGCGCCCACTCGCGAGGCGCGCAGCGCGTCGAGCCACGGCGCGTGGTATCGCTGACTGGTTTCCACGGCCACCGCGATCGCGAACGCGATCGCCGCCAGCTGTCGCCCGTCGCCACGCGGTCGCACCAGCGTGAGCAGCCAGAACACCATCGACGCCCACAGCACGTCGCCCGCGTACGTCGACACGAACGTCGGCAGTACGGCTGGATAGCGACGCGAGGCCAACCCCAGCGCCACCGTGCCGCTCAGCAGCACGAGGCCGTGCGTGGTCGAACGCGTGGGTATACGGAGCAACCGGAACGCTCGTGAAGAGGCGGGTCGTGGCGAGGTGAACGAGATATCGTCGGACACATCGTAGCACGCGGGGCACGGGTGCGGCGAATTCGCCATCCGGACGGTACGTTTGCGCCATGACCCAGCCCGCCGACTCCGTCCCCGCCCTGCTGGCCCTGCTGCAACGCGAGCGCGAACACCTCGTCGCCCAGTTCGCCGCGATCCCCGCCGACCAGCGTACACTCCCCGACGGCGCGGGCGGGTGGTCCGCCGCGCAGATCATTGAACACGTGGCGCGCGTGGAAGGCAACGTGGCCCGCATGATCGCCAAGGGCGCGGAGATGCCACGCAGTGCCACGCCCGAGGAGCTGCAGGCAGCCGTGTTCACGGAGCAGAAGATCGACCGGGTCCGCCATCGCGGCACGAAAGTCGAAGCGCCGGAACGCGTGCGCCCCTCCGCGACACTCGACGCCGACGCGGCCCTCGCGCAGCTGCACGCGTCGCGCGTCGCGGTCCTCGAGGCCTTCACCGCCGCCGATCCGGCCGTACTCGACGGCATCATCGTCCCGCATCCGTTCATCGGGCCGCTGACCTTGCGCGCGTGGGTGGAACTCGTGGCACATCACGACGCGCGGCACGCCGAGCAAATGTCGGAGTTACGGCGCGCCTAGCCCGCGCGGCACCCGCCCCTTCACCGCGTTGGCCCTGGCCGCGTAGGTGATGCGCCCGCGGTCATCCGACGGCAGACACTCGCGCAACCGAGCCGTGAGCTGCGCGATTGACGCCGCCGACATCGTCGCGACGGTCTCAGCCACGGCGGCCCACCCGACGACGATGGCCCAGAACTCGTCGAACGACGCGAACGTGCGGTACACCGTGATCTCGTGCAATTCGACGTCGGTCAGGCCGGCGTCGCGCCACAGCGCCGTCATGACCTCGCCGCGCGAGGCCTGGGGACTCGGTGGCGCCGGCAACACCGCACCAAGCGCACGCATCTCACGCTGCACCGTGTGGTAGGGAAAGCCGCCGCCGTGCATGTCCCACGCGTACGCGGTCACGACGCCACCGGGGCGCACGACGCGCGTCATCTCGGCAATGCCCTTGGCCGGGTCGGGCACGAAGAACAGCACGAGCGGCATCACCGCCACGTCGAACGTGTGGTCGGGATACGACAGGGCCATCGCATCGCCTTCGCGCAACTCAGCGTCGCGTAACGCCGCGCGTGTGCGCGCATATGCGAGTTGCGCTGCCGAGGGATCGACGCCGTACACGCCTCCTGGCGCACCGCGCACGGCGAGCAATTCGGTGAACGCCCCGTTGCCGCAACCCACGTCGAGCCACCGGAGTCCCGGGGACAACGCCAACCACTCCAGGAATGCGGTACCGGCCAGCTGGCTCCATGCCCCCATGTAGCGGTCGTAGGACGCGCCATCGTCGAAACGGATCTGGTTCGCGCCCGCGTTCACCAGGCCACCGCCGTCACGTCGGTATACGAAAAGTCGTCACCAACGAACAGCAGCGGCTCACCGCACGACAGCGCGAGCGCGTAGCTGAAGCAGTCGCCGAAATTCAGCGCGGCCCGGTGCCGTCCACGCCCAAACGTGCGCGCGGCATCGCGCGCGATCATCACCTGATCAACGTCGACGGCCATCACCTCCGCCTTGAGGGCGCGCAGCAGCACGTCGAGCTGGGCTTCCCCACGCTCTCCAAAGCGCCCCAGCAAGACGAGTGAGGACTCAATGACGGTACCGGCGGAGACGAATCTGCTGGAAGACCGTTCGATGGCGGCGACGAGTCGGGGCGCACTCGACTCATTGTACATGATGGCGACAAGCGCCGAGGTATCGATGACCATGGCGCGTTAGCGAGGCACGCCGTGATCGTCGTAGCCAAGCAGCTCGTCCGGATCGCGGGGGTCGAGCACCGGCAGACCAGTCAGACGTTCCTGAACCCGTCGAACGGCGGTCTCGAGGCGGTAGTGCGTATGGCGCGTGGTCTCGCGCGCGAGACGCTCCTCGAGGGCCCGACGAATGGCCTCCGTGATCGACTCACCGGTGGCCTCGGCGAGGGCGCGGGCCAACCGGTCAGTTTCGGGGTCTTTGATGCTGAGGGCCATGATTATACCTATCTATACCGTTGAATAGAAGTATATATACCATCGCCGGAGCGGTTCAAGAGGGCAGCGTCGTTGAACGGCAGGTCAACGACGCTGCCCCCGTGAAAAGCCCACCGCTTAAAGACCCCTGGAACCGCCGATCGCGCGTGCACCACGCCTCGATCCACCGAGGCTCACCTTTGGATACGCCACCCGTGCACAACATCATGAGCCGTGTAAATCGCCTGGGTCTTCTCGCCGGACTGCTGCTGCCGGCCTTCGCCGCGCACGGACAAAGCGCCAACGCCTCCGTCGCGCGCGGGTCACCGACGGCAGAGCGACTGCCGATCTACGTCGTCGACCCGACGTGGCCGCCGACGCTGCCGAACGACTGGACCTGGGGGGACATCCGCGGGCTGTTCGTCGACGACCGCGATCACCTCTGGATCATTCACATGCCGTCGAGTCTCACCGATCAGGAAATCGGCGCCGCGTCCAAGCCACCGATTGCCGACTGCTGCTTCCCGGCGCCACCGGTGCTTGAACTCGACGCCAACGGAAAGCTCGTGCAGGCGTGGGGTGGGCCGGGCGCGGGATACACGTGGTTCAGCCAGGAGCACGGCATCTACATCGACCATCACGGCTTCGTGTGGATGGGGACGAGCAACGGCATGCACGTCATGAAGTTCACGCAAAGCGGCAAGT
>CANJOX010000347.1 GCA_947475795.1 Gemmatimonadota bacterium | reverse complement strand
GAGACGATCTCCTCGTTCGAGCGCATCTGCGCCGGTGAGTTCGACAACCTGCCCGAGCAGGCGTTCTTCATGGCCGGTGGCGTGGACGACGTGGTCGCCAACGCGAAGAAGTTCCAGAGCTGATAGCATGAGCGACTCACTCAAGGTGTCGGTGATTTCCCCCGAGCGCGTGCTCTTCGAGGGCACCGCGCGGGGCGTCATCGCGCCGGCGTTCGACGGCGAGATGGGAATCCTGCCGATGCACGCGCCGCTCATGACGCTGTTGGGTAAGGGGACGCTGCGGCTCGACACGGCCGACGGTGAAAAGCGCTTCGGCGTCGAGGGGGGGTTCCTGCAGATCATCGACGATCAGGTGCGGGTCGTCACGGAACACGCTACGGTGCTCAGCGCGGTGTAGTCCGACCGTGTCGCGTTAGCGTACCAGCGCAGAGAACGCACGCACTTCACACGCGGGGCATGGGTCACACCATGTGCCGCGTGTCGTGTTTACGGCACACGACGGACCGGCATTTTCCTGTTGACGTCTCGGGGGCGCAACGTCTGGACGGTCTGGTCCGTAGTACCCGTGGCGCCCTCGGTTATGCACTGTCGTCTGGCAGCTTGCGACGCCGTGGTCGTGATCGCAGCATGTCTGCTCGCGTTTTCACCAACACTCATGGCTCTCCGTGTCGTAGTTCTCGGCCAGGTTCCGGCGTCTCTGCCCGAACTGCTGGCCCACCTACCGGCCACGCTCGATGTGTCGGTCCTCGGATATCACGCGGATTCCGTGTCGGCGCGTGCCGCGCTCTCCTCGCTTCCCGATATTGCGCTGGTGAGTGCGGAGCTGGCCGACATGTCCGGTTTCGCGTTCGTGCAATCGCTCGCCGCGTCCGAGCGTCCCACGGCCATCGTCTTCGCCTCGGCGCGCGAAGAGCACGCCGTGCAGGCGTTCGAACTGCAGGCCACCGACTTCGTGCCGGTGCCAGTGGTGGCCGAGCGTCTCCGTGATGCGATGTCACGTGCGCGCCAGCAGGTGTTGCAGGTGGCTTTGCTGCGCACCGCCGACGAGCTGCAGCGTCTGATCGGCGAAGCGAACGCGTCCGGCACACCGGAGCTTCGTGCGCTATTCACCCGTGCGGCCGGAAACGGCCAGCCCGGTGGACCGCTCAACGGCAACGGACACACCGCGGCGATCGATCAGGAATACGGCGGTGACGCGCGTCGCCGCAAGCGGCGGAGCGGACCGTCCACGGGGACGTTGATTCCGTCCACGCCATGGCGCGCCGCACGCCACACCGAGCATTCGGTTGCGCGCTTTACGCGCGATGACGCCGAGGAGCCTGTGCTCGATCTCGCGCAGGACGACGGCGGTCGCGCCTCGTCCGGCTCGGGCGATGCACGTCCGCTCCGCGTCCTGGTACGGGAGGGGCGGCGCACCCGCTTCGTGCCGTTGTCGGACGTCGACTGGTTCGAGGCCGACGGCAATTACATCCTCGTTCATGCGGCTGGTGAGAAGTACCGCACCCGCGGTACCATCACGGCCATCGAGTCTGCGCTCGATCCGCGCCAGTTTGTCCGCATCCACCGGCGCATCGTGGTCAACATGGATCGCGTACGCGAAATGTCGCCACTGCCCGGGGGCGACGGTCTGCTGATGCTTGGCAACGGATCGACACTGCGGCTGTCACGTACCTATCGGTCGCGGGTGCGCTGATCGGCGCGGGTTGTACAATTTAGAGATTCGTTCACGGACGAGGCCGCCTGATATCAGGCGGCCTTGTGGCGTTGTGGCGGCATCTTCCCTCGACTCGATCGGACTCGTGCTCGATCGCGATACCCCGATTGACAGTCCGGTACTGACAGCTACCTTGCCGCCACGGCTACGCCACCGAGCTCCGTCCAGTCATGGCCCGGATTCCGTGTCGTCCCCACCGCTGTTGTACCCACCCCACCAAGTGTTTCCGCCGCCGCGCCCCTGCGCCGGCGCTTTTCAGTGCCACCACGATACCCTCAGGCCGCCCAAAGGTTGCCCTGCGGCTGCCGTCGTGGCGTTGCAGACGTTGTCGACGCGGTCCCGCCGGTCGGCACGTTGTCCCGCAGTATTAGCCTCCCGGAGGAGCAGATGAGGGCTTTCGGACGTCGTATGTGGTTTATCGCGACGGTCCTGGGCGTGGTGGCAGTTGCCGCGCCGATCACCGCCGCGCAGGCACAGACCGGTAAGTTGACCGGTGTGGTGACCGACGCGGAAACAGGCAAGCCCGTCGAGGGTGTTGCGGTGGTCATTCAAGGGACGACGCTGGGTTCGAATACGAACGCCAGCGGCCGCTATTTCATCATTCAGGTTCCTCCCGGATCCTACTCCGTTCAGGCCCGTCGCCTCGGCTTCCAGAGCGTGACCGCCACGAACGTCACGATCGCTATCGACGCCACGCGCGAGCAGAACTTCAAGCTGCGGGCGTCCAACCAGACGCTGGCGGCCGTGACGGTGCAGGCCGATGTGGCGCCGCTGGTGGAGCGTGGCCAGGTCGGTTCGCGTACCACGGTCACCGCCGAGCAGATCACGTCGTTACCGGTCACCAGTATCGCCGGCGTGCTCGCGCTGCAGCAGGGCTTCACGGAAGTGCCGCAGAACACCTCGGTCGTGTCGCTGGCGGAAGAACAGCGCAGCACCACGCCGGCGCTGCGCGTTCGTGGCAGCCGCGGTGGCGCGACGCTGTCGATGATCGACGGTATCGCCATCAACAACCCGCTCTTCGGCAACGACGCCGTCAGCATGAGCGCGTTGGCCGTGCAGCAGGTGGACTTCCAGCGAGGCGCGATGGAGCCGCAGTATGGCAATGCGCTGGCCGGTGTCATCAATCAGGCCGTGCGCGAAGGCGGCTCGGAAGTGTCGGGCGCCATCGATTTCCAGAACTCCACGCTCCCGGGCAGCATCTTCGGCACCGAGCAGGACAAGCTCCTCGGGCTGAACCTGCTTCGCGGTTATCTGTCCGGCCCGGTGCCGGGCACGAAGAGCAAGTTGCGCTACTCGGTGTCGGGGCAGGTGCAGAGCCAGGCTCAGCGCGTGCTCGAGTTCGACAAGGACGTGTACACGGCCAACGCGCCGCTCGTGCTTGGCGATATTCTCGGCGTGTCCACCAAGGACCTCGTGCCGGGCTTTCAGGCATTCGGCGGCACGCAGAACTCCTCGGTAGTCGGCAAGCTCACGTTCCTGCCGTTCGACAACACGACGATCAAGTTCACCGCCATCGGTTCCGAGCGTCAGAACCGCGGCTACGATCGCCGCTACTTCTTCGCGTATCGTGGCGATCCGCTCGCGCTCGTGAACAACCGCACCGACTCGCTCTTCGCGCTCACGGGCGGCGACAACCGCGCCTCGCGCGACCTGGTTCAGCCGTCGGTTCGTGACCAGGGCAAGCTCCTGATCGGTTCGCTCGAACAGCGCTTCGGCCGGTCCAATCTCACGATTCGCGTGGCCCAGACGGACTTCGAGCGCACCACCTGCGCCATCTTCCTCGGCACCTGTATCCCGGGCCCGTTCGCCTACGGCAACTTCGACCAGTCGTTCCTGTCGATCTGCGGTACGTTCACCGGTTGCGATCGCGTCCCGTACTCGGGGATCGCGTCGGGCATCTACGGCGGTGAGAAGTTCACCACGCGCACCGTGAAGGCTGACCTGCAGTCGCAGCTCACCGACCACAACAACATCCAGGTCGGCGCCCAGTTCGTGAACCACGACTTCGTGTACAGCGATGTGCAGCAGGATGCCAGCACGACCTCGGGCATCAAGAACAACGTGTACCAGGTGTACCGTGGCAAGCCGATCGAGGCCGCCGCGTACATCCAGAGCGTGATCGAATACGACTTCATCACGATCAAGCTTGGTGGTCGCTTCGATTACGGGCGCGCGCGTGGTCAGGCGCTGTCGAATCCGTTCGATCCGTCCAACGGCACCACGGCCCGTGAAGTGTGCTCGGGGGCGACCGTTGGCGGCAAGCAGCTGCTCAATGCTGCGGGCCAGCCGTACGGCCTTGCTGGTTGCGCCTCCTCACCGATCGACCCTAAAACGCAGCGCGCCCGTTTGCTCGACACGGCCACGGCGATTGCCCAGCTCGACGACTTCCGCGAGTCGCCCGCCCGCACGGCGTTCAGCCCGCGCGTGGGTGTGGCGTTCCCGCTCACCGAGAAGTCGCAGGTGTTCTTC
>CANJOX010000346.1 GCA_947475795.1 Gemmatimonadota bacterium | reverse complement strand
GACGCGCGCGCCGCGATCGCCGAGCTACTGCTGACGCCGGTCGATCATACGCTGGTCGCGCTGCCAGTCAGCAACCCATTGGCCCTTACGCTCGGCCTCGTCGCCCCACTGCTGGCGGGCGGGTCGGTCACCATGGCCCCCGACGTCCGGGGAGAGGCCCTGCTGCGCACGCTCGAGAGCGGGACGGTCACGGTGCTCGTCACGGTCGCCGCCGTCTACCACGAGGTACTGGTACACCTCGCCGAGCGTGGCGACACGTGGCGCGCCACGTCACTGGTGACATGCCTCTGCGGTGGGGGGCCGATCGATCCCGCGTTGGCCGCGCGATGGCAGGACACCACCGGCAGGCGTCTGATCTGGTACGGCGGCGCCGAGCACGTCGCGGCGTGGCGCGACGTGCATCTGCCGCGCGGCGACCGCGACGAGCACTGACGACCGCCGGCGCGCGCGTGTGCGCGCCGATCACCCGCGGGGGGCTACGCCACGACGTGCAGACGCGTCTGCCCCTGCACGCTGTGGTCGAGGGGCGGAATCGCGCCGCTCGCCATGGCCCGCTCGAACGCGGCCACGCACTCGGGATCGAATTGCGCCCCGGCGCACCGGTGCAACTCCGCCATAGCCGCCGCCACGGGCATGCCATCGCGATAGGGACGCCCACTCGTCATGGCATCGAAGGAGTCCGCCACCGCCGTGATACGCGCCGCAAGCGGGATGTCGTCACCCGCCAGCGCATCGGGCTTCCCGCGCCCGTCGTGCCGCTCATGATGGGACCGCACCACGGCCAGCGCGTGCGGCATATCGCCCAGCAGCGGTGCCAGCAGGCGCCAGCCGATGACCGGGTGCTCCATGACGTGCGCATACTCCGCATCGGTCAGCGCGCCGGCCTTGTTGAGCACGGACTCGCGCACGCCGATTTTCCCGATGTCATGCAGTCGGCTCCCGGTCTCCAGCTGGTGCAGCAAATCGGCGGGCAGAGCAAGCTCGTGCGCGATGGCCATGGCGTACTGACTCACTCGCGTGGAGTGCCCCCACGTGTACGAGTCCTTCACTTCGAGGGCCTCGGCCAGTGACTGCAGTGAGGCCAGAAACAGCTCCTCGTACGCGTGCGTCTGCTGCACCACCCGCGCCTCGAGCTCGGAGCGGTACGATTCGTTCTCGATGAGCAGCCGTCGTTTCTCGAGCGCCTGCAGCACGCGCGCCCGCAGTTCCTCCATCGCGAACGGCTTCGTGACGTAGTCCAGCGCGCCCGCTTCGAGACAGCGCACCGCCAGATTGACGTCCGAGACCGCGGTGATCATCACCACGGCGGTCTGCGGCCAGCGCGCCCGCAGCGCGGCGATCAACTGCGCGCCGTCCATGCCGGGCATATGAAAATCGGACAACACCAGCGGACAGGGATCAGCTTCCTGCGCCGCGAGGGCCTCGAGGCCGGTTGCCGCCTCCACGCACACGAAGCCTTCCGCCTGCATCAGGCGGCGTACGGCCACGCGGATAGACGGCTCATCGTCGACAATGAGACAGCGGCCGGGGGCTCCGGCCAGGGCACTTGCAAAACGCATCAGGCCGCCGGGTGGGGATCGCGTGAGAGCAGCGGCCACACCACGGCCGGCGGGTATGTCGCGTGTGGCGTGCCACGCCGTGCTGCCCGGACGCCGCTGGGGAACACTCGCCCACGGTCGATGGGCGCAGTAGCTTCCCGCGCACGATCGCCTCGGACCACACGGAGCCCATGACGCGCATTTACGACGAAGACCTCGCGGGTGGCATGGCCACGCGCGCCATCCATGCCGGCCAGCGCCCCGACCCCGTGTCGGGTGCCATCATGACGCCGCTCTACCTCACGTCCACCTACGTGCAGGAGAGCATCGGCGTCAACAAAGGGTACGAGTACGCCCGCGGCAAGAACCCCACGCGGCAAGCGCTCGAGCGCAACGTGGCCATTCTCGAAGGCGGCCGGCACGGCTTCGCCTTCGGCAGCGGTATGGGCTGCCTCGATTCGATCATGAAATTGTTCCGCGCCGGTGATCATATCGTGTGCGGGGAGAATGTGTACGGCGGCACGTTCCGTCTGTTCGACAAAATTTTGCGGCATTTCGGATTGTCGTTCACGTACGTGGACACCGATGATCCACAGCGGGTGGAAGACGCGATGACGCCGTCCACGCGGGCATTGCTCGTTGAGACGCCGACCAACCCCCTGATGCGACTCACCGACCTGGCCGCGATGAGCGACATCGCCAAGCGACACCAGGCCCTGTTGATCGTGGACAACACCTTCGCCACGCCGATTTTCCAGCGTCCGCTGGAGCTCGGCGCTGACATCGTGTGGCACTCGACGACAAAATACATCAACGGCCACTCCGATATGATCGGCGGGTTGGCCGTCGTACTTGAGGACGAATTGGCAGACCGGCTGCAATTCATTCTCAACGCGGCCGGTGCGGTTCCGGGTCCCTTCGATGCGTGGCTCGCCCTGCGTGGCACGAAAACCCTGCCGCTCCGCATGAAGCAGCACGACCTGAATGGCCGTGCGATCGGGGCGTGGCTGCTCCAGCGACTGGGTGAAGATCGCGTCATCTACCCTGGCCTCGCACACCATCCGCACCACGATCTGGCCACACGTCAGATGAGCGGATACGGCGGCATGATGACGCTCGATCTCAAGACCATCGACAACGCCCGCAAATTCCTCGAGCGCGTGCGGGTCTTCTCGCTGGCCGAGTCGCTGGGCGGCGTGGAAAGCCTGACCAACCACCCCTACACCATGACGCACGGCTCTGTCCCGGCCGACATCAAGGACGCGATGGGACTGAACGACGGGATGGTCCGTCTCTCGTGCGGGATCGAAGACGCCGAGGACCTGATCGCCGATCTCGACGGTGCCCTGGAAGGGATTTGACCGCGCGTTGAGCCCAGCTGGAACCGGAGGCACCCTCATCCCGTAGGGAGGGTGTCTCCAGCCCATTCTGCCCATGCCTGTCACACCGCTGACCCAGATCTCGTCGGTTTCCTGGGAGCATCCCGCCGACCGCGCCGCCCTGCAGACCCTCCGCGCTCTCCCGGGCTTCGACGAGGTCGTGCGGAAAATCGCGAGCGCGTTCGGTGAACGCGGCATCCGGAATCTGTTTCTCGGCGACGCCGTGCTGGTGGGACCTACCCAGCGTCCGGGGTTGCACGCGTTGTATCGCGACGTCCTGGAGGCGCTCGACTGGCCGCTCGCGGGCCAGCCCGTGCCTCAACTCTACGTGGCGCAAAACCCGATCGCGAATGCCGGGGCGGTGGGCTTTGATCAGCCCTTCATCGTGATCAACTCCGGTGTCCTCGAACTGCTGGAACCCGAGGAGCAGCGCTTCATTCTCGCGCAACAGCTGGGCCACATCATGACGGGGCGCACCACCTACCGCACGATCGCCCTCATCGTCCTCTTTTTCGGCATGAGCGCCCTGCCCTTGCTGGCGTCGATCGCGCTGCTGCCGTTCCAGCTGGCCTTGCTCGAGTGGTATCGCACCTCGGAGCTCTCGGCCGACCGCGCCGGCATGCTCGGCACGCAGAACCCGCGCGCCAGTCTGATGGCGTTCCTCAAGCTGGCCGGCGGTCGTGCCTACGGCGACACGATCGACCTCGACGCCTACCTCGCGCAGGCTGCCGAGTACGACGTGGGCGGATCGGCCTGGGACAACGTGATCAAGGCGCTCAACACGGCGCTGCGCGAGCACCCGTTCCACACCGTGCGCGCCGGTGAGCTGAATCGCTGGCAGCAGTCGGGGGCGTACACCACCATTGTGGGTGGCGATTACATCCGGCGCGGTAGCGAAGCCGAGCGCCCGCTGCGCGACGACCTCCGCGATGCGAAGGACTACTACGCCGAAAAGGCCAAAGCCGCCGCCGAGACCGTAGGCGACGTGATCACCCGGGCGGCCGATGCCTTCCGCGACGC
Source organism: Gemmatimonadota bacterium (assembly GCA_947475795.1). The sequence continues at coordinate 253 of CANJOX010000346.1, read as the reverse complement.
GTTCAAGACGGCGGCCAGCGCAGCCAGCATGGGCGATGACATGCCGCCTCCGCCGGCTTCTCCACCGCCGCCGCCTCCGGCTCCTGAGCCGCCGGCTGGGGTGTGATTTGGTGGTTGGGTTGAGCCACTCTGCGTGATCGTTTCTTCGAGTGTGAGCGGTTCGCGCTTCACTCTCCTGTTGGACTAGATTTCCGGCCATGAAGATCCTGCTCCTCGGCTCTGGCGGCCGCGAACATGCCCTCGCCGACGCACT
>CANJOX010000345.1 GCA_947475795.1 Gemmatimonadota bacterium | reverse complement strand
CCAGTCGCCCTTCTGATCGGCCGTGGTGCGCACCAGTTCGCGTTCGAAGACTTCCAGCAGCAGCCGGAGTCCGTCACCGAAGTTCGTCTGTCCGCTGGCCTGCAGCTCCGGCGGGTTGAACATCGCGACTTCCGTGAGCGGCACGATCTGCTGCGCAGCGTTGGAGAAGGTGAGCACCGAGAGATAGGCGCTCTCGATGGCCTGCGGATCACCCAGCAGGTCGCGATGGAGCTGCCGGATCCCGGACTTCACGGACTCGATCGGGGTACCCTGCATCGAGCCGGAGACGTCGGCGAGGATGTAAACGGGAAGGCGACGGGTGGACACAGGAAGCTCGCTCGGAGGGCGGAAAGGGGGCGGCCGGTGAACCGGCACTCGCGAGATGAATGCGAACGGGGCGACGGAGGTTTCGTGGACGGCCGCTCGTGGTCGTAGACGCGAAACCCCGTAGCACCGAATCGGCACTACGGGGTTGGTCGCGCGGTGAGCCAGGGGCCCTTTGCGCGGAGAATCGCGGCCGCGAGCGGCCGTGCTGCCGTCCTCTTACTTCGGTGCGTTCAGGCTGCCCGCCGCGCCAACAGCGGTGGGCGTCGGCACGGTCCGCGCACTGCTGCGCTTCACGGCCGGAACCGGAGCCGCGGCGGCAGCGGCGGCCGCAGCCGCCTTGGCCGCCGTGGTGTCTACCGTCGGCGTGAGTCCCTTGAAGGGCACGCCGTTCCAATCCGCCCGACCCCAGAGGGCAGGGTAGTCCTTCACCATCTGCGCACCGTACAGCGGCTTGTAGTTGCCGTTGTGGCACGTGACGCACTGGGCCTTCGGAGCATCGCCCTGCATGCCGAGGCGCACCGACGGATAGACCGGCTGCAGCGGCGACAGGTAGTTCTGGTTCACGTCACGCAGCATGAGGATGCCATGGTATGCGGTGACACGAGCCGGCGGTGCTTCCTTCCAGCTGGCGAACTGACGGGTGTTGTGGCAGTACGTGCAGTTCACGCCCAGGGAGCGGGACTGCGAAATCATGAGCGCGTACGTCCATTCCGTCTGCTTCACCGAGCTGCGATTCACGTTCGACGGCGCCACATCACGCGACACGACACGCGCGCCGTCACGATCGAGATAGTGCCGCAGATAGTCCGTCTGGCTCGAGTAGAACCAGAGACCGTTCGGCAGCGGCTTGCCCATGTGACAGGTGTAGCAGGTGACGCCGGTGTTCTTCACGTGCTGCGAGTACTGGCCGTTGATCTGGCGGGTCATCTGCAGCATGCGACGGGCGACGAGCTTCGTGTACAGCGGCTTGCCGTTGGGCAGCGTGTCGGACGCGAGGTTCGCGATGTTGTGGCAGTAGGCACAGTTGCCGGTGCCGGCCACCCAGGTGCTCATCGCCACCATCGTGCGGTTGAATTCACCGACCGAGATGTCATTCAGCACCTGCACGTTCTGCCACGGGAGCGGACCCGGCGGCGACTCGCCCGCGGGGGGGAGCGGCGTGGGGATCTTCACCTGCGCGAACTTCGCCTTCAGATCGCCATGGTCGTAATTCTGCTCCATGGCGGTCCCGCGATACCCGACCTGCACCGAATCCGTCTTGCCGTCACCGCACGCGCCCAAGGAGAGCAGCGCGAGCGGGGCCACCAGGCCAAGCGAACGTCGAAGGATGCTCATGGCGTCTTCCCTCCGACGGGCGGAGCAGGCGGCTTGGCCGCCGCCGGAGCGGCAGCGGCAGGCGTGGACGGTGCTGCCACGGAATCAACCTTCGTGGAATCCGCCTTCGTCGAGTCCGCCGGAGCCATCAGGGCGGTCGAGTCGAGCATCATCGCGGGCTGCGGGGCAACGTACGACGGGAACGAATCCGGAGCGGTGCCCTGATAGCGACCACGCAGCAGCTGCTGCTGTTCTTCGGTCAGGGTGTTCTGCGCCGGGTACGGTGCCACGAGGCCATGCTTCACGCCCCAGAGGTACCAGTTGTCGACGACCGTGCCGGTGAGCAGGATGCCGATGCCGCCGGTAAAGGTGGTCAACACCGCGAACCACCACGCCCAACGGTGAATCGATTCCATCGTGGCGTTGAAGCCCATCGTCCAGCGCCAGAACAGCATGGAGCGTTCGGCGGCGGTGCCACGATCGGTGATCTGTTCGATCTCGCGCTCACCGCCCAACCGGGCCACCGCCAGAATGGTGGCGCCGTGCATCGCGAACAGCACGGCGGAGCCGTACAGGAAGGCGATGGAGAGGGCGTGGAACGGATTGTAGTACAGGTTGCCGTAGCGAATCGAGAACGCCGACGTCCAATCCAGGTGCGGGAAGATGCCGAAGGGCACCATCTCGCTCCAGCTGCCGACGAGCAGCGGCTGGAAGAAGAACGTCGTGTACAGGAAGATCGCGCTGGCGAAGGCCCACGGCAGGTGCGTGCCCATGTTGAGGGCGCGCGCCCGACGATACACGCGAACCCACCAGAGCAGGATGCTGATCGTCAGGAAGAAACCCGCCATCAGGTACCAGCCACCCTGTGCCAGGGGCGGTACATGCAGGCCGTACTGCGGTGGAGGGGGTTCGAGGGCGAGCCACGGAAGCTGGCGGATGAACTCCACCGGATCCCAGCCCACCGAGGCCCACATGTTGAGACCGATGATCTCGAAGGCCACGAAGCCGAAGATGAGCGACAGGACGCCTGCCCATCCGAGATAGATCGGTCCGACCTGCGCGTCGCCGAACTTACCGGCGAGATACGAGAATGTCCCGGTGCCGTAGCGCGTCCCAGTCGATTCGTCGATCTCGATGCCGGCTTCAGGAACCGTCCGGACCTGGACGCGCGTGAAGAGGTTCTGGTATTCGAGCATGTGCCCTCGCCTCAGCGCCAGATCGGAAGATTGAGCCACCAATTCCACCACTCAGGCCAGCCCTGGGTCCAGAAGGGGCCGGAAATCACGATGCAGATCGCACTCCAAACCGCTGCGCCGACCGCGAGGAACAGGCCGAGACGGTGGATGCCGATCGCGCCGATCGAGTAGCCGAGCAGGTCGCGGAAGAAAACGTTTTCTGTTTCGCTCGTACCGACGGGCGTTCCCTTCTTCGGATTCGTCACCGACAGGATCAGGGATCCGTGCATCGCCAAGGCGAGGCAATTGGTGAAGAAGAAGGTGACGGCGATCATGTGCGCCGGGTTGTAGTGGAAGTGGAGGTACTGATACCCCACGTTCGACACCCAATCCAGGTGCGAGAAGATCCCGTATGGGAAGCCGTGGCCCCATGCGCCAAGCAACAGCGGACGGATGACGACGAGCGTCGCATAGGCAAGCACGGCACCGCCGTACGCCCAGGGGATGTGCATTCCCATGCCGAGCTTTCGACTGATCTCGGCTTGGCGCAGCGCCCAACTACCGAAGGCGCCAAGTGCACATAAAGTGATGATCTGCCACAGCCCGCCTTCACGGAGCGGGGCAAGCCCCAAACCGTACTTGAGATCGGGTGGGGCAATACTGATCTGCCAGAGGTTCCACGTCGGTCCCATTGCCGCACCCCACACGCATAAGAGCGTGCCGAGTGTGACGAAGAAGATCGTCGTGACCCCGAAGAAGCCCACGTAGAACGGACCGAACCAGAAATCGAAGAGATCTCCGCCGATCAGCGTACCACCGCGGACACGGTATTTCTTTTCAAAGCTCAGCATCGCCATGGGCGATATCTCCAGACGCGCAGAGAAGGACGAGCGGGGGAGGGGAGGGGACTGCTCGCTGGCGTCGGCCGGGGATGGCGTCGCACTGACACGTGCGATGCGCCATCCCGGCTACGACGCGCGACGAATTATCGGCCTGGCGGAAGCGGCGACATTTCTGCCGCAGCGGCTGGCGCCGATGCCCCGACGGGCGCCTGCACAGCGGACAACGTGCCATTCTCGATCCACGAATAGCGCTGTGAGCTGAGCAGGATGAAGTGAATGACCAGCGCGAGCACGGCCAAGCCGCCAACCATGGCGACGAGCACGCGGCGCGGATCAAACATCAACCAAATGCGATGCATGAGTGCTCCTTAGCGGGTAGCGGCAGGAGGTGTCGCATACGTCGCCTTGAGCGACGCGGGCCAGTTGAACTGACTGAACGCCCACATGTGCATGAAGAGCGCCGCACCGACGAGGAACGATCCAAGCCCGCCCATGATCATATGCGGGTCCAATCCCATCCAGATCCTATGCATGTTT
>CANJOX010000344.1 GCA_947475795.1 Gemmatimonadota bacterium | reverse complement strand
GGTGGCGTGGCGCGGCGCCCGCGTGGCCGATGCGTTCGGCCGCGTGACGGGGCAGACCTCCACGCTCGAGTCGGAGAGCACGCAGATCAACGTCAGCCTCCGCCCGGCGGTGTTCAATTCGCACTACAGCTGGAGCCTGGCCTACGTCCTGGCCGATGTGCGCGAACAGTTCCTCGGGTTCAACAGCACCGTCGGATCGCCCACCGGTACCGAATGGTCCAAGGGCGCCTTCTTCTCGCGTCACCAGATTCAGTATTCGCTGAGCTACAACGCATGGGATGCCGTGCGCATCTCGTGGAACGGCAACTTCCGGTCGGGGGTGAACTACACGCCCACGATCAATCAGGATGTGAACGGCGACAGCTACGGCAACGATCGCGCGTTCATCTTCGATCCGGCCACCGTGTCCGATCCGGCACTCCGGGCCGGCCTCGACAACCTGCTGGCCACCGGCACGCGGGAAGCCGTGGCGTGCCTGCGCGGACAGCTGGGGGCGTTCGCGGCGCGGAACTCGTGCACCGGGCCTTGGACCATGCAGGGCAACCTCAACATCTCGTTCAACTCGCTCAAGGTGGGGTTGCCGCAGCGCGCCAACCTGCGCCTGCAGATCGCCAATCCGCTCAACGGCCTCGATCGCCTCATCAACGGCGAGTCGGGTCTCAAGGGATGGGGTGCCAATCCGAGTCCGAACGGACAGCTGTTGTACGTGCGTGGATTCGACGCGAACAACAACACCTTCAAGTATGAAGTGAACGAGCGCTTCGGTTCGACGCGCCCGCAGCAGACCACGCTGCGCTCGACGCCGGTGTCGATCACGATGTCCATGAGCATCGACGTGGGACCGACGCGCGAGCAGCAGCAGCTGTTGCAGCAGCTCGATCGCGGTCGCTCGCGCGCCGGCAACAAGCCGTCGTTGCAGCAGCTCCGCGGGACGGCCACGTCGGGCATCATCAACCCGATGCAGCAGCTGCTGCAGCAGGCGGACACGCTCAAGCTCACACGCCGTCAGGCCGACAGCCTGGCCACGATCAACCGTTGGTACGTGCTCAAGTCGGACAGCATCTGGAACCCGGTGGTCAAGTTCCTCGCCGAGCTCCCCGACAAGTACAACCACGATGCCGCGTACGCGCGCTATCGTGACGCCCGTGAGGAAACGGTGGACATGCTGATCAAGGTCGCGCCGGGTATCAAGAGCATGCTTACGCCGGCGCAGTTCCGGATTCTGCCGACGTCGCTGGCCGGCTTCCTGGACAAGCGCACGTTGCAGGGGCTGCGCTCGGGCACCGCCGGCGGCAATCAGTTCGGCGGCATGGGTGGCATGGGTGGTTTCGGCGGTGGTGGTGGTGGCGGCGGCCGGGGAGGCAACTGATCATGGCCATCCGTCTTCATACGCGCTTCTCTCTTTCTTCAGGCACGCAGACCATGGACAGCTCGCGTACGATGAGTGCCCTGTGGACCGTCGCCGGTATCACGTGCCTCGCGATGGCCCCGGCCTCCACGGTGTCGGCGCAGGTGTCGCCGGACACGCCGTCCACGGCGACCGTGCCGGTCCGTGAGGTCACCGCGCCGTCGGCCAAGGCCGCGCGCGGCATCGGCGGGGCGAACATGCTGCGGGCGCTCCCCGACGGCTCGTTGTTCGTGAACGACACGCAGCGGCGCCAGTTGCTGCGCTTCGACGCCTCGCTGCAGAACGTCACGGTGATCGCCGACACCGCGCCGGGCGCGCTCATGCCCTACGGACAGCGGCCGATCGGCCTCCTGCCGTACCTCGGCGATTCCACGATCGTGGTGGATCCGAGCACGCTCTCGCTGGTGGTGTTGAACAAGGAAGGACGTACGGTGCGCGTGATGGCCTCGCCGCGCACCAACGATGTGAACACCCTGTCGTCCGTGAACCTCGGGTCGCATGCCTTCGATCAGAAGGGTCGCCTGTACTACCGGCAGGGGAACGCCGGTGGTGCTCCCGGTGGTGGTGGCATGGCGATGATGTTCGGCAGCGGCAACGATCGCGGTGGTGACCGTGGTGGCGATCGCGGTGGTCGCGGCGGTCAGACGGGCGGGCAGCCCCAGCAGCCCGCCCGCACCGGCGCGCAGACCCAGCAGGCGCGCCCGGGCGACGATCCGGCGTTCAATACGCGTGGCGGTGGCGGTCAGCCCTTCGGCGGGCCCGGCGGTCGCGGCTTCAACCCGCAGAGCCAGCCGGATTCCGTGCCCATCGTGCGGGTGGACTTCGATACGCGCAAGGCGGACACCATCACCTACGTGAAGGTGCCCAAGAGCGAAACGCAGATGACGCGTGGCGAGGACGGCGGCATGAAGCTGTCCATCAAGATCAACCCGTTGCCGCAGGCCGATGACTGGGCGCTGCTGAACGACGGCACCGTCGCCGTGATGCGGGTGCTCGATTACCACGTGGACTACTACCGGCCCGACGGCTCGCACGTGGCGTCGGACAAGTTGCCGTTCGATTGGAAGCGCATCAGCGACGAGGACAAGACCAAGCTGGTGGACTCGCTGGCCAATCTCGCCAAGGCGGCCACCGAGCGCGCTGGCAGCGGCGGCGGTGGGTTCCGCATGTCGTTCGAGCCGGTCGCCGCGGACCGGCTGCCGGACTACTACCCGCCGCTCCGCGCGGGGACGTCGCTGGCGGACTTCGATGGTAACCTCTGGGTGTTGCCGGCGACCTCCAACCTGTCGGCGCAGCTCGCGGCCCAGTTCATGGGCGGAATGGGCGGAATGGGCGGGATGGGCGGTGGCCGTGGCGGCCCCCCGGGCGCCGGCGGCGCGCCGGGTACGGGTGGTGCGGCTGCTGGTGGTGCGGCTGCTGGTGGTGCCGCGGCCGGTGCAGCCGGCGGCGCGGCGCGCGGTGCCGCTCGGGCGCCGGGCGACACGACCCGAGGCGCCATGCCAGCGGCCGCGATGGGGATGATGGCGGCGATGATGAATCAGCCGCCCCTCGTCTACGACGTGGTGAACAAAGAGGGCAAGATGATCGAGCGGGTGAAGCTCCCTGCCGGACGCCAGCTCGTGGGCTTCGGCCCCAACGGCGCGATCTACCTCGGCGCGCGCGATGGCCGTCAGATTCTGCTCGAGCGGGTGACGCGCAAGGAGTAAGCACACGGGGGCAGCGCTCGCTGACGTTCAGCCCCGGCACACCACCATAACAAACCGCCCCGCTGCGTCATGCAGCGGGGCGGTTTGCGTTGGTGCATCAGCCGCGGACGCGGGAACGGTCAGCCCTTCGGGCCGGCGCCCAGAATGGCCGGCGACACCGCCGCGCCAAACTTGGTGATGTTCTCGCGGAACATGCCAGCCAGCTTGCTCGCCTGCGCGTCGTACGCGGCACCATCCGCCCACGTGCGGCGCGGGTCCAGCACCTCGTTGGGGACGCCGTCGAGGGCGTGCGGGATGTGCAGGCCGAAAATGGGATCCGTGCCGAACGTGGCGTTGGCCAGTGAACCATCCAGCGCCGCCCGCACCATGGCGCGCGTGTAGCTCAGCTTCATGCGGCTGCCCGTACCATACGCTCCGCCGCTCCAGCCCGTGTTCACCAGCCACACCTGCGAACCGTGGGTGCGCAGCAGTTCGCCCAGCATCTCGGCGTACTTCGTGGGATGCCACACCAGGAACACCGCGCCGAAGCAGGCCGAGAAGGTGGCCTGCGGTTCGGTGACGCCACGCTCGGTACCGGCCACCTTGGCCGTGTAGCCCGACAGGAAGTAGTACATCGCCTGTTCCGGCGTGAGCTTGGCGATCGGCGGCAACACACCGAACGCGTCGGCGGTGAGGAACACCACGTTCTTCGGGTGTCCACCGCGGCCGCTCGGCACGTGGTTCTTGATGTAGTGCAGCGGATACGACGCGCGCGTGTTCTCGGTGACCGACTGATTCGAGAAATCGACCGACCGCGACGGCTCGTTGAGCACGACGTTCTCCAGCACCGTGCCGAACATCTGCGTGGTCTGGTAGATGTCGGGCTCGTTCTCCGGAGAGAGGTTGATCACCTTCGCGTAGCAGCCACCTTCGAAGTTGAACGTGCCTTCCGAAGACCAGCCATGCTCGTCGTCGCCGATGAGACCGCGCGTCGGGTCGGCCGAGAGCGTCGTCTTGCCTGTGCCCGACAGACCGAAGAACAGCGCCGTGTCGCCCGCGGGGCCGATGTTGGCGGAGCAGTGCATCGAGAGCACACCCTGCTTC
>CANJOX010000343.1 GCA_947475795.1 Gemmatimonadota bacterium | reverse complement strand
TTGCGCAGCGACCGGTGCTGGCCGTGCATGAAGCCGTCCACGACCGTGCGCGCCAACAGCGCGAGATCGGAGAGGCGCGCCAGCATGGCGGGGTCGAGAAACGATGCGGGGGCGGTAGCCACAACGTGCTCAGAGCGAGGAGCGGGGGAGCGGCACACTCTCGAGCAGGCGCCCGATGAGCGAATCGGTGGTCACCTTCTCCGACTGCGCCGTGAAGTTCACCAGCACGCGGTGCCGCAGCACCGGACGCGCCAGCGCCCGCACGTCGTCGAAGCTGGCACTGGCCCGCCCCTGCAGCAGCGCCCGCGCCTTCGCACCCAACACCAGCGCCTGCGCGGCGCGCACCGAGGCGCCGTACGACACGAACTGCTTCACGTAGTCGGGCGCGCCCTCACCGGGGCGCGTGGTGCGCACCAGCTTCACGGCGTAGCGCGTGACGGCGTCGGCAATGGGCAGGCGCCGCACCACGCGCTGATAGGCCAGAATCTCCGCCTGCGAGACCACCGGCTGCACGGCCTCGGGGGGCAGCGACGTGGTGGACTTCACCACGGCCACTTCGTCTTCCTCGGGCAGGTAGTCCAGCAATACTTCAAGCATGAAGCGATCCAACTGCGCTTCCGGGAGCGGATAGGTCCCCTCGAGTTCGATCGGGTTCTGCGTGGCGAACACGAAGAACGGCTTGTCGAGCTCGTAGGTGCGTCCCTGTACGGTGACGCGACGCTCCTGCATGGCCTCCAGCAACGCGGCCTGTGTTTTCGGCGGCGTACGGTTGATTTCGTCGGCCAGCAGCACGTTGGCGAATACGGGGCCGGGCATGAAGGCGAGCCGCCGCTGCCCGGTGGCCGGGTCGTCCTGAATGACATCCGTGCCGGTCACATCGCTCGGCATGAGGTCGGGGGTGAACTGGATGCGCGAGAACTTGAGGTCGAGGGCGCGGGCCAGCGTGGAGATCAGCAGCGTCTTCGCCAGCCCCGGCACGCCCACCAGCAGGCAGTTGCCGCCGGCGAAGAGCGCGATCAGCGCCTGCTCCACGACCACGTCCTGGCCCACGATGACTTTGCGGAGTTCGCTCGCGATGCGCTGGCCGGCGCCTTGCAGGCGGTCGGCAAGAGCGCCGTCGTCGAGACGGTCGAGTTCGGACGCGGAGGGGGCCGGAGCAGTCACCTGATTCCTCGGAGGCTAACGGGTCAGTGCGTAGATGATGTAGTTCACGCCCAGCTTGTACGCTTCGTTCGACATGTCGAGTGGAAACATCCCCGTATCGGAGAACTCCCAGTACTCGGACAGGTCGTTGTTGTAATTCACGATCGCCAGCATGCGTTTGGTGGGGTCGTTGTCCTCGAAGACCCCGTAGAACACCGACTTGTAGCCCCGGTACATGGGATGGTCGTACTCGAGGCTCTTGATGCGGTAGAACGCGTCGAAGATCGGATGCGAGAGCGCGAGTTCGATGGGGCGCAGCTTCGGCAGCACCTTCTGCATCTGCGTCTCGAAGTTCATCCAGTGTTCGCCGGCGAAGTCATCGAAGATGATGAAGCCGCCCTTGGCCAGATAGTTCCGCAGTCCCAGCACCTCGGCGTCCGACGGACGCCAGAAGCCCGCCTCCGCCATGTAGGCGATGGGATACCTGCCGAGTTGCGGATCGTCGAGGGTGAGAATGTTGCTGGCGTCGATGCGCACGCGGGCGCTGGACAGCTCACTCACGATTTTCGTGAAGTGCCGCTCGCCGCGGGGGTAATCGTGGCTCCACGGGAGGTCGCGGCCGCCGCGGAATCCACCACCGCCAAACTCGGGCATCTGATACTTCACGCGCACGAACGTGAGACGCCCGTCGTACGGCACGTTGGGCTGGATCGCGGGCTGGCCGCGACGCTGTGCCTGCACGGCCGCGGGGCGCGCCCACGCGGTCAGGCACAGTCCGCCACAGAGCAGCAGTCGGGTGAGGGCGCTCATTTGCCGCGAAGCTCCAGCAGCAGGGCCTGCGCCTTTTCAAACGACGGCGCCTCTTCGAGCACCTGCAGCAGTTCTCGGCGCGCCGCGGTGACGTCGCCGGCATCGCGCAGGGCGCGCGCCAGTTCATAGCGCGCCTCCAGCCGGTCGGTGGGCCCCATGGCGAGGATCGCGCGCCGCTCCAGCACGGCGCGTGTGCGGTCGCCCTGCGCGGCAGCGAGTGTGGCCAGCCGCGTGTGCACCGTGACGTCGTACGGCCAGATCCAGTTGAGCCGGTCGAGCGCACGGATGGCACCCGCCGCATCGCGGCGCGCCTCGCGCAAGTCGGCCTCCATCAGGTTGGCGTCCCACGCCGTTTCGTTGCGGCTCGTGATCTGCTCCAGCAGCGTGAGGGCGCGCGAGGTGTCGTTAGCCGTTGCGGCCAGCTGCGCCAGAAACCACGCCGGACCGTCGTCGCCCGCGTAGCCGGGGAACATGCCCTGTGCCCGCTCGAACAGCGCGCGGGCCGCGTCGCGGTCACGTCCCATGGTGGCGGCCGCCTCGCGCATCGTGGCCACGAATGTCCCGCCGCTGCTGTCGGTGGGTGACGCGCCGCGCACAGCGGCCAGTGGCAGCGCGAACTTGCGCTGCGTATACGCCTCGAACTCGGCGTCGATCTGCGCCGGCGTCTTGCCCAGCACCTTCTGAAACACGCCCGGGGTGTCCATGCCGTCGCGGTATGCCTTGAGCATGGCCGGCAACGCCGCGGCACCGCGCGAGGCTTCCACCATTTCGCAGAACACACTCGCTTCGTAGTAGCTGAACTGCGTCTCCTCGGGGAAGCGCGGCCGCAGGAAGCCGTCGCTGAGCTGACTGATGGGGCGCAGCTTGCCGTTGGCCATCGCGATCACGTACGACACCGTGGCATCGGCGCCCCAGCCGCGGCCTACCCGACGCTCCTCGAGCACCGACAGCCCCTCCGACAGCCACCGCGGTACACGATGGTCCGACGCGCCGAGCGTAAAGGCGTGCGTGAGCTCGTGCCATGCCGTGCTGCCCCAGTTGAACTGCCCCTTCTCGCGGCCGTTCGGCGTGTCCATGGCCAGCAGGCTGCCGAAGCTCACGCCGAGCGCGCCGAGTCCGGTGAGGCCCACGGTGCGCACCGAGAAGTCGGCGTGATAGCGATAGAACTCGAGACGCACCGGCGTGGGCGGCTTGTAGCCGTAGCGCACGGCCAGCGAGTCGTACGCCTGCTCCAGCAGCGGCACGATATACAGCGCCAGCAACTCGGCCTCGTCCGGCGGCGCGACCACGCGGAAGCGGCCGCGGTCGATCGTGCGGAACGACTTCATCTTGTCGAGCAGGTCGAGCGTGTTCTTGTGCCACAGGTTGAACGGATCGAGCGCGAACGCCCGCTCGAGCGCCGCGCGCCCAGCGTCCATCTGCCCGATGCGCAGCTGGTTGGTGCCCATCACCCCGTAGGCCGGCACATACAGCGAGTCGTAGCCCACGGCGCGCTGCGCCAGCGCGACCGCCTCGGTATACCGACGCTGACGCACCGACGCTTCGGCCAGGTCGGTATAGAACTCGGCGGGCGCCGGTTGCAACGCGGTCACGGCGGCCAGCGACTTCCGGAAGGTGGCGCTGTCGCCGTTCAGGAACGCCATCGACCCCATCACCGACCAGCCGGCGCTCGAGGCCGAGTCGGCATCGATGGCGCGCTGCGCATACACCTTCGCCGAATCGTACGACTCGGCGTCGCGATGCATCTTCGCCACGAACGCGAGCGCATCGGCATAGCGCGGACTGCTGGCGATGCTCAAACGCGCCGTAGCCATCGGATTGCCCTTCCCCTCGAACTCCTCCACCCGCGCCATCGCCAGCAACGCCTTGGCGTCGGTGGGGGAGCGACGCAGAATCCCTGCGAACGACAGGCGCGCGTCGGGCGCGTTGTACTTCTCGAGGAACAGCTCTCCGGCCCGCAGCTGCGCGTCGAAGTTGAGGGAGTCGGCCGCCGTGGCGCGATCGAACGCGGCTAACGCCGAGCGCACCGCCTGCGCATTGCCCGCACCCAACAGCACGTAGGCGCGACCGGCCGAGAGGTATTCGTCGCTGTTGCGCGCGCCACCTTGTTCGTAGGTGGCCGTGATGCGACGCGCGCGCAGCGTGGCATCACGCCGGTCGCCGCGCCGCGCCGACGCTTCGGCGGCGGCGATCTCCGTGGCCCAGCGATCGGGGCCCGGCACCCGCGGCGGCAGTGGCGCCACGCGAGCGGCGGGTT
>CANJOX010000342.1 GCA_947475795.1 Gemmatimonadota bacterium | reverse complement strand
GAGCACGCCGTCGCGCAGGTGGAAGGTGCCGCCGCCCGCGTGTCCACGGCGGTCGAGACCAACCGGCATTCGCTGGTCGCCGTCCAGAAGTCGCTCACCAGCGCCCGCGATGCGGCCGAGGGCCACGCCGCCGCCGCCGAACAGGTGGCGGCCAGCACCCAGCAGACCGCCGGGGCGGCGCAGGAGGTCTCGGCCACGGCCGGACGCATGCAGACCGCATCCCTCCGGGTGCGAGGCCTGATCAGCGAGTTCCGGACCTGAGCGGAGCGAACGCTCAGGGCGCGAGCGCGGCGGGCTCCAGCTCGCGCACCACGATCCCGCGCGCCGCGAGCATGGCGAAGTAGCGCTCGGCCGGGATGCATTCGTCGGGGGTGTGCACGCCCGGCGCGATCGCTCCCGTGGCTTGGAGCTGCCCGGTGATCGACAGGGTGTACCCCGTGGTGCGCATCATCGCCGAGAGGCCGTGCGCCGCGTCGTAGCGGTCCAGCACCTCCCAGCCGCGGGTGGCCGCGACGCCATCAACCGTGCCGTGCACCACCACGCGCAACGCCACGAGATCCGGCTTGCCCTTGCGCAGCGCCTCGCCGGCGACGCGCACGAACACATCGCGTGGCACGACCTGCTGCCCCTTCACGTCCACCGCCGTGCTGTCGAGCAGCCCCAGATCGCGGATCGCTTCCATCACGCGCGCGTGACCGGGATAGCGCAGCGTCTTGTACTCCATGGTGGGGATCACGCCGGCATAGCGGTACACCATGGTGGAAAGGCCACCCGCCGTGTGAAACGCTTCGAGCTCACCGACCGGTGCCGGGAAGCGCACGGGCTCGAGCTCCGACAGCGCGGTGACGTGCGCCGGCTGGCCATCCCGCACCACCAGCGACGGCGTCGTGTAGTAGTCCACCATGCCCTCGATGGAGTACGCGATCTGATACCCGAGCGGCGGCTCCGGCTCTTGGGGCAACCCGCCCACGAACAGCTTGACGCTCTCCACGCGGTCGAACTGGTCGATGCCGTGCTGTGCGATCACGTTGACCATCCCCGGCGCCAGTCCCGTATCAGGAATCACGCTGATCCCCCGCGCCTTGGCGGCCGCGTCGAGCTGCTTCTGCTCCTGCACGATGCCGGTGTTCCCGCCGAGATCGCAGAAGTGAACACCGACCTCAACGGCGAGACGGGCCAGCTCGGCGTTGAAGTAGTACGGGATCGCACTCATCACGGCATCACAGTGCGCAAAGGCCGCGCGGACCGCATCGGCGTCGCGTACGTCCAGCGCCGTCGGGAGCAGGCGGTCGCCGATGAAGGGCGTCAGGAACGCGGGCAGGCCCGCGATGCGGACGTCGGCCAGGACGACCTGCCGCACCGCGGCATTGGACAACAAATCGAACGCACAGGCGGTGCCTTGCAGCCCCGCGCCAAGCACGAGCATGCGCACAGGAACACTCCGGATGTGGGCAGAGAAATCGAATACTATGGTACCATTCACCGCGCATCGGCCACGAGCGCCGACAACGCTTACTGTCGAACGCGGTTCCGGCCGTCGGCTTTCGCGCGATACAGAGCGGTGTCGGCGCGCGAGAAGAGATCCTCGACACTTTCGATGCGGGCGGCGGGGAACACCGCCACCCCGATGCTGGCGGTGATCCGCAAGGGCGGATCGTCGCCGCCCCGCTCGAATGCATGCGATTCCACCGCCTCGCGGATGCGCTCCGCGAAGGACACCGCGCCGGCCTCGTCGGTTTCCGGCAGGAGCACCAGAAACTCCTCGCCGCCATAGCGGGCGACGATGTCGCTGCCGCGGATGGTGTCCGTGAGCAGCTGTCCCACGTCACGCAGCACGTCATCACCCACGAGGTGCCCGTACGTATCGTTGACGCGCTTGAAGTGGTCGAGGTCGATCATGAGCAGCGCCATCGTGGAATCGTAGCGCAGCGCGCGCTCCATCTCGGCCGTGATCCGCTCGGTGAGCGCGCGGCGGTTGAGGAGCTGCGTGAGGGGATCCGTCTGCGCCAGCTGCTCCAGCCGGGCGTTGTCCGCCATCGTGCTCTCGACCATCTGCGCGCGCTGAATGACCGCCACGGCGGCGGTGATGACCGCCTGTGCGAATTCCAGATCAGCCGGTCCGAAGCGGTCCTGATCACGCGTCCGGCGTACGAGGAACACGCCGTACTGGCCGCGGTCGATCGTGAACGGGAGCGCGATCACCGAGCGGATCGGCACTTCGAGCCCTTCGATACCCCAGACATGCCGCACGCCTTCGTACAGCGGGTGGGTGGCGAGGTCCTCCACCAGGACCGGCTGGCCGGAGTCGAGCGCGGCGTGGAGCTCAGGATAGCGGTCGAGCTGAATCGTGAGATGCTGCAGCCCCGGATTTTCGAAGGCCGCCACCACAACCGCGGACTGGTCGCCCGGGCGCGCGAGCACGATCGAGCAGTGCGAGACCCCCAGCGCGCGCGCCGCGCGGCGCACCAGCAGGTGAAAGAGTTCACTCACCGACAGGTCGCCCGTGACCTCGTGCAGGATATCGACCAGCTTACGCCGGCTATCGGCATCCTGTTGCGCCCGCACGAGCGCCTCTTCCGTGCGCGCCAGCGCGAGGCGCGTGGAACGCAGGATCGCCCCCGAGCGCAGCTGCGCCTGGACCCGCGCGAGCAGTTCCTTGGGGCGGTACGGCTTGCGGATGAAGTCGGCCGCGCCCAGTCCCAGCGACCGCACGGATGCTTCTTCGGGCGGCTGCGCGGACAGCATCAGCACCGGCAGGTCACGCCAGCGCTCATCGCTCTTGATGCGCTCGAGCAACTGACACCCGTCGGCATCCGGCATCAGGATGTCGAGCAGCAACAGATCGGGTGACCGCTTCTCCAGCTGATCGAGACACGCCATCCCGCCATTAGCGGGCACCACCTCGTATCCGTTCTCCTGCAACAACCAGGTGACGGATTCGAGGACGGCGACATCGTCGTCCGCGACGAGAATGCGGGACACAGGCATCAGCGCGTGGAACGGATCACGCGTCGGAACCGGCTCCGAGATCCAGCTCGCCGGCCGGCGCATCGCCCTCGGCACCGTCCATCCCTTCGACGTCATCCTTGTCGTCGGGAATCACGCGGGCGACGGCTTGCACCACGTCCTGATCGTCAAGCGCCACGAGCTTCACCCCCTGCGCCGCACGACCGGTCACGCGGATCTCGCTGACGCGCGAACGGATCGCCACGCCCTGCCGCGTCATCAGCATCAGCTCGTCTTCCGGCACGACCTCCATCAGCGCGACCACATCGCCGGTCTTGGCGGTGCGGTTGAGCGTGAGAATGCCCTTGCCGCCGCGCTTCTGCACGCGGTACTCGCTCACTTCGCTGCACTTGCCCAAGCCCTTTTCGGTGACCACGAGCAGCGTCGCCTCGCGCTTGATCACGACCATGCCCACCAGCTGGTCGCCCGGGCGCAGCTCGACGCCCTTCACGCCGGTGGTGTCGCGGCCCATCTCGCGGACATCACTCTCGTGGAAACGCACCGAGAGGCCGTGGCGCGTGGCGAGCACCACATCGTTGCTCCCCGACGTCACCTGCACGTCCATCAGCTCGTCGCCCTCTTCGACCTTGATGGCCTTGATGCCGTTCGAGCGTGGATTGCTGTACTGCGACAGCGCCGTCTTCTTGACCGTCCCGTTGCGCGTGCAGAACAGCAGGAATTCGGTGTCGCTGAATTCGCGCGTGAGCACGATGGCGCGGATGCGCGTGTCAGGGGTGACGTTGATCAGGTTGACGATCGGCTTCCCACGCGTGGCGCGCCCGGCCTGCGGCAGTTCGTGCACCTTGAGCCAGAAGCAGCGGCCGTCGTCGGTGAAGATGAGCATGTACGTGTGCGTACTCGCCACGTAGAAGCGCTCGATGAAGTCGTTTTCCTTGAGGTCCGCGCTGGACTTGCCGCGGCCGCCGCGCCCCTGCCGGTTGTACAGCGACAGTGGCGTGCGCTTGATGTAGCCGTTGTGCGAGATGGTGACCACCATCTCCTCTTCGGCGATCAGGTCTTCGATCGAGAACTCGCCCTCGTCGCTCACGATTTCCGTGCGGCGTTCGTCGCCGTAGGTCTCCATGAGCTTGAGCAGCTCGCCCTTCATGATCTCCATGCGGCGCGGGCGCGACTCCAGGATGCCGCGCATCTCGACGATGAACGCGCGCACCTCGGTGAGCTCTTCCTCGAGCTTGTCGCGCTCG
>CANJOX010000341.1 GCA_947475795.1 Gemmatimonadota bacterium | reverse complement strand
GTACGAACAGTTCGCCATTCAGGGTGGCAGCCCGGTCAAGATCACGCTCGGCAACCCGGATCTCCGTCCGGCCTTCTCGCGCGAAATCGAAGCCGGCCTCAACGTGAACTTCCTCAAGAACTTCACGTTCGAGTACAGCTACTCCAGCAAGATCACCGACGACCAGATCCTGAACGTGCCGGTGTCGGCCGCCACGGGCTTCCAGTCGCAGTGGCTCAACGCCGGCTCGCTCGGCGGCAAGACGCATGAAGTCCTGCTCGGCGCGGTGCTGGCCAGCAAGAAGGATTTCCTGTGGCGCGTGAACGTGGCTGGTGACCGCACGCGTCAGATCGTGCGCAGCCTCGACGTCCCGCCGTACCTGGTCGGACCGGTGGCCAACACCACGATCTTCCGCCTCGCCGCCGGCCAGCCGTTCGGCATCGTGTACGGCAGCCGCTGGCTCCGCTCGGCCGAGCAGGTCTCTGAGATGATTGCCAACAAGCGTCTCAGCGGCACGGCGGCCGATTATGTGCAGAACGAAGAAGGCTATTACGTGGCCAAGTCGGCGTGGCGCACGGGTGCCGAGCGTCCGCTCAAGTACGCCGATGCCACGGGCAACACACTCTTCCAGATCGGCGACGTGAACCCCGACTTCAATCTGAGCTTCAACAGCCAGATGAACTGGAAGAAGTTCTCGGTCACGGCCGTCGTGAACTGGGTGCAGGGCGGCGACATCTACAACTACACGCGTCAGTGGCCGTTCTTCGACCAGCGCGACCCCGCTTTCGACCAGCGTGGCAAGCCGGACGTCGAGAAGAAGCCGACCACGTACTACGCCACGTTCTACAACAACTTCGACGCCAACGACTACTTCGTCGAGAATGGCAGCTACGTGCGTCTCCGCGAGCTCGCCGTGAACTACGAAATCCCGTCGGCGATCGTGAAGCGCTTCGGTATCGGTGAGGGACGCTCGGCCCGCCTCGGTGTGGTCGGCCGTAACCTGTTCACCTCCACCAAGTACTCCGGCTACGATCCGGACGTGTCCGGCGGCGGGTCCAACCCGTTTGCGTACCGCGTGGACTACTTCACGTATCCGATCTTCAAGACGTTCACGTTCATGCTGGAGCTCGGACTGTGAGCGCCGCCAACCGAGGTATTGAATTCATGCGTACTCGCACCCTCGCGGTCGGCATGGGGGCACTGCTCCTCGCCGGCTGCAACACGCTCGACGTCGAAAACCCGAACGCCCCAGACGCGGCGCGCGCGCTCGCTGATCCGGCGGCTATCGAAGCGGTGGCCGGCGGCACCATGCGGTCGTGGTTCAACACGTACGACGGCATGGAGGGCGGCGGTCCGCTCAACACGATGGCCCGCAGCTATTCGGCCTCGTGGAACAACTACAACATGAACTTCTACTCGTCGATCGACGCGGACGGCACGCGTAACACGCGCGCCTACCAGAACGATCTGGCGTCGGCCGGCCGCACCACGATCATCGGCTACTGGCAGGGGTACTACTCCACCCTGTCGTCCGCCGTCGACGTGCTCACGGCCATCCGGAAGAACAACCTCGTCATCACGAATGCCGCCAACACCAAGCGGGCCGAAACCATCGCGCAGCTCATGCGTGGGGCGGCCCTCTCGGGGATCGCGCTGAACTATGACAAGGGGTACGTGATCGACGAGAACACGGACCTCACGACGCTGCAGTACCAGACGCGTAAGCAGGTGCGTGATGCGGCCGTCGCGGCCTTCGCCAACGCGGCGACCCTCGCGGCAGCCAATTCGTTCAGCACGCCCACGGGCTGGACCAACGGCACGTCGTACACCAACACGCAGATCGCCCAGCTGGCGCGTACCATGTCCGCGATGACCCTCGCGTACTATCCGCGCACGCCGGAAGAGAATGCGGCGGTGGATTGGGCGGCCGTGTCGGCGCTCGCGGCCGGTGGCATCTCGTCGGGAGCGAAGTTCGATTTCAACTTCACCGGCGACGGCTGCAGCTCGTGGTGCCACGAAATTCTGTACTGGTTCAACGCCTTCGACGGCGGCCGCGTGAGCACGCGCGTGGCGAACCTGCTCGATCCGGTCACGCAGAAGACGCCGTACCCGGCGGGCGGCAATGCCCGTCCGAACTCGGCCGACAAGCGCCTCGGTGACGGCTCCTTCGGTCCCGATGACGAGGACTTCGCCGGCTACTTCGGCGTGCGTCCCCGTACCGCCAACGCGGGTACCGACTTCGTGTACTCCACGGAGGAGATCTTCCGCCCGGATCGTGGCATGTACCACCAGTCCAACATCGGTCACGTGCGCTACGATCGCTCGGGTGAGCAGTCGCCCAACGCCATCTACGGCGGATTCGGTGTGGCGCCGGTCATCACCCGTCACCAGAACGATCTGGTGTGGGCCGAGGCCGAACTGCGTCGCTCGGGTGGCAACCTCACCACGGCCGCGAACCTGATCAACAACACCCGCGTCGACCGCGGCGGCCTCTCGGCGGCCACGGCCGGCGAAGGGCAGGCTTCGCTGCTGCAGAAGCTGATCTACGAGCAGGAAGTCGAACTGCTCGGACTCGGCGCCGCGCCGTTCTACCAGCGTCGTCGCGTCACCGGCGGTCTCCTCGTGGGCACGCCGCGTGAAATGCCGGTGCCGGCCAAGGAGCTCGCCGTGAAGAACCAGGAGTTCTACACGTTCGGCGGCACGGGGATCGCCAACAGCCCGACCCCGCCGTGATCCTGCGGGATCGGCGGTGCTGATGAACACAGGGAGGCCGGGCGCACACGCGTCCGGCCTCTCTGGTATTTCGCCCCCGGATCCGGTTTCTTGCGCGCATGACCGCTGCCCGTGTTCTCTCCCGCGCGCTGCTGGCCGGCGCGCTGCTGGCCTGTCGCGACCGTCCCGCGGCCTCGCTGGTGCGCCCGGCATCGCCGCCATCCGTTCCCAAAGCACTGGCCCTCGTGATGGCGGCGCAGGGGGAGCGCTGGGAGGGGCGTGCGGCGGGCGATAGTGCCGTACGGCTCCTGATCACGACCCGCGCGTCCGATCGCCCCACGGCGCATCTGTGCGGGCATCTGGCCACGCGCAGCGTCGCCGCCACCGCCATCCCGTTCGGACTGCCCATCGACACCCTGATGCCGCCGCTGGCCATCCGGCTGGTGGAGGGCGACAGCGTGACCGGCCTGCGCTATCTCGTGCCCGGCGTGCGCGGCCTCTACGTGTTCGAAGCGCTGAGTCGCGACGGCACGCGGCGCATCAGCGTCCGCCTGCCGGTCACCAGCGATCCCGCGCGGCCCATTCCGGTGGGCGCGCCGGACTCGGTGATCGAGCAATCGCTGACGCCCGATCCGCGGCAGCTAGATCGCCTCATGCAGCAGCTCCGTCCCGGCACCGTCGGCGGTCCCGACCTCGCCACACGTGCCGCCGCGCTCCCCGAGGCCGACTCGGCGCGCGCGATGGCGGTCCCGCTCGTGCGCGACTATCCCGACCAACCGTTGCAGCTCGATGCGGCGTGCCCGCAGGCCACGCTGTTGCTGCCAGTGCTCGCCCGTGTGGACCAGAAGCTGCGAGTGCCGGTGCGCGCCGGTGACCGCGTCGAGGCGCGCGCGCTGCTCCCCGAGGGCACGGTGCAGCTGTCGTTCGACGAAGCGCCCCCAGCGGAGCCGCCGCCGGCGCTGCGGCAGTCCGTGCCCGAGGCCACGATCACCGCCCCCACAGACGGGCGGGTCTCGCTCCGTGTGCGGGTGCAGGTGGTGCCCCGCGTGCAGGCGTCGGAGCAGGCCGTGGTGATCTCGGTGGGGCGCCGGCGTGCGGTGACGCCGACGTCCCACTGAGCCTTAGCGCTGCACAGCGCCCGCGGCGCCGGCCCGTCGCGGGTCGGCACCGGCGGTGACCACCTTGCCATCCATACGCACCGCCGCGCCGTAGCCCTCGCGCAGTTCGCCGGGGAGTGACACGAAGCTGAGGTCGTAGCCCAGGGCGCGCAGGCGCGCGATCACCGTGGGTGAGAACCCGTCCTCCAGCTGCAGCGTGTAGGGCACCGGCGTGGATGGCGTTGCACCCGCCGCACCGCCCGCTCCACCAACGGCACCACCGCCAACGGCACCACCGCCGCCGCCCGGCAGATAGCGCGGCAACTCGAGTGCCGCCTGCGGCCCCAGGTTGTAGACGAGCACACCGAGCAGTGTCTGATACACCGCCGACGTGATCCACGCGTTGCCGGCGGCTCCCACCGCGACG
>CANJOX010000340.1 GCA_947475795.1 Gemmatimonadota bacterium | reverse complement strand
AGCACGGCGATGCTGGCGGCCGCGATGGCCATGCACAACGCCGACGTGGCGCCGACCGCCACGCAGGTGGCCGCCTGCGCCGCAGCGCGCGCCATGGGGGTCGACGTATTACCAAAGTGGAACGCGCTGCGCACCACGGGCCTCGCGGCCTTCAACGCCAAGCGCCAGGCAGCCGGGCTTCCCACTCTCACGCTCCCCTGACCCATGTCTTCAAGCGTGCGTCTCACCGCTCTGGTCATCGCGTCCGTCACCCTGCTTGGCGCCTGCACGTCGGGCAGCGGCCCCCGCGCCACACGCCCGCTCACCCCCGCGCAACTCGCCGCGCGGGACGGCGGCATCCCGCCGTACACCAAGGCGGATGTCGCCTTCATGCAGGGGATGATCGGCCATCATGCGCAGGCCGTCACGATGTCGTCCTTCGCCGAAGCCAACGGCGCCGGTGCCGAGGTGAAGGTGCTGGCGGGGCGCATCAGTGTGGCGCAGACCGACGAAATCGCGTTCATGAAGACATGGCTGAGCCGACGCAAGCAAACCGTGCCGTCCGGTGACATGGCGGACATGGCCCACGCGCATCACGCCGGCATGGACATGGCCCCGATGGGCGGCAACGCAGCGGGCAGCGGCATGATGCCCGGCATGCTCACGCCGGCCCAGATGGATACGCTGCAGGCGGCCAAAGGGCCGGCGTTCGACTGGTATTTCCTCACCTTCATGATTCAGCACCATCGCGGCGCCATCAGCATGGTTGACGAGCTGATGGCCGCCAAAGGCGCCGCCAACGACGACGACGTGTTCAAGTTCGTCTCCGACGTCGTGGCCGACCAGAGCACCGAAATCGACCGGATGGAACTGTTGCTCAAGTCCCGTCCGCGTCCGTAGCCGTCGTTCCGCTGCCGCTTCCCCTCCACTCTCCCCCACCCTCCCCGATGCCAACGCCATTCCGCTCGCTGCTCAGCGGTGCTCTGCTCGTCGCCGGTAGTGCGACGGTTGCCGTCACGCTGTCCGCCCAGCCCAAACCCGACCCGCGCGTGGGCCTGAAAGCCGGCTGGTTCGACGCCGGTGAGGCGGCGTGGAACGTCAAGCTCGTCTCCACCACCAAGCCGTCGGAATCCTTTCTCAACATGAGCACGCCGGGTGACGCGCGGCTCAAGAACTCCGACCTGGCCTTCAGCGGCAACCTGGTGTTCCAGGGCAACTACAGCGGCTGGCAGGTGTGGGACATCGGCAACCCGCGCAAGCCGAAGCTCCGCACGGCCTTCGTGTGCCCGGGCTCGCAGAGCGATGTCACCGTCTACGGCAACCTGCTCTTCGTGTCGGCGGAAGCCGTGGCGGGCCGGATCGACTGCGGCCTGCAGGGCGTCGAGGCGGAGGTCAGCAAGGAACGCGCGCGCGGCATCCGCATCATCGACATCAGCGATGTCGAACATCCCAAGACGATCACCACCGTCCAGACCTGCCGCGGCTCGCACACCAACACGCTCGTCACGGATCCGAAAGATCCCGACAACGTGTACGTGTATGTCTCCGGCTCGGCCGGTGTGCGTTCGAGCGAGGAGCTGGCAGGATGCTCGGCGCTCGCGCCCGACGTGGACCCGAACTCGGCGCTGTTCCGCATCGAAGTGATCAAGGTGCCCGTCAAGAATCCCGCGGCCGCCGCAATCGTGAGTTCGCCACGCATCTTCGAAGGGCTCGGGGAAGCGGTGCGGCACGGCGACGCCGCCGGCGACCGGCGCGAACGTCCGGCCGGTGCGCCAGCCCGTCCGTCGGTGGCGGGTCGCGGCCCGACGCAGTGCCACGACATCACCACGTATCCGGCCGTCGGACTCGCCGGCGGCGCCTGCAGCGGCTACGGCATCCTGCTCGACATCAGCGACATCAAGAACCCCAAGCGCCTCTACGCAGCCGCCGACACCAACATGTCGGCGTGGCACTCGGCCACGTTCAGCAACGACGGCAGCAAGGTGCTCTTCTCCGATGAATGGGGTGGGGGATCCTCGCCGCGCTGCCGTGCCACCGACAAGATGGAATGGGGCGCCGACGCGATCTTCGTGCGCAACGGAGACAAGCTCGACTTCAAGAGCTACTTCAAACTGCCCGCAGCCCAGACCAGCCAGGAAAACTGCGTGGCGCACAACGGGTCGCTCATCCCGATCCCGGGCCGTGAAGTCATGGTGCAGTCTTGGTATCAGGGCGGCATCAACGTCTTCGACTGGACCGACCCCAACCACGCCTTCGAGGTGGCCTACTTCGATCGCGGACCGATGGACGCCAAGGAGCTGGTGGGCGGCGGTCACTGGTCGGCCTACTGGTACAACGGGCTGATCTACGGCTCGGAAATCTCACGCGGACTCGATGTGTGGGAGCTCACCCCCAGCGAGCACCTGTCCGTGAACGAACTCGAGGCGGCCAAGCTCGTGAAGTACGCCTACTTCAACGCGCAGGAGCAGCCCCAGTTCGTGTGGCCGGCGGCGTTTGTGGTGGCGCGCGCCTACACCGACCAGCTGGCGCGGAACAGCGCGGTGCCCAAGGCGTGGCTCGACGGCGTGGTGGCGCAGCTGGCCACGGCGGAGAAAGCCAAGGGCGGCGCGCGGTCGGCTGCCCTGAATGCGCTGGCGGCGCAGCTCGACAAGGACGCGGCGGCGAGTCCGGAGTCGGCGCGCGTGCAGGCGCTCAGTGGTGTCGTGAAGGGCCTCGCCAAGTAGTTCGCGAAGGCACTCGCAAAATCAAACGCGGCGGGTCCGAGTGTACGGACCCGCCGCGTTTGTATCCTCGACCGAGATTACGGCACGATGCGCGCCGCCGGCCCGGCGCGATCCACCACCTTCGGCAGTCCCTTCGCGTCCAGCTGCCCGTTCAACGGCGCCAGCTCGCTCGCCAGCACGCCATCGATCGCGGCCAGATGCTGCTTCAGCTGTTCGCGCAGAATCCCATCCACCTCGACATGCTGCGTCGTTGGCGAGAAGTCCGAGCTCGACATGCCGTTGGCGAGGTACCCCATCTTCGAAATCAGCATCGACCCGAAGCGGACGCCATCCTGCCCCTGACCGGTCTGCCGTAAGTCGACCAGCTTCATCTCGACCTCCAGCAGCTTGGCGTCGAGCGCACGGATGGCGCGGACCACCTCGGCATCGGTGGACAGTCGCTGCACCTGCTGCAGCTGGAGTCGCACCGACTCCACCCGATGCACCGCCGATCCGGCATCGTTGAGCTGTTGTTTGATGCCGGCGAGCACCTTGACCTGTGCCGCAATCTCCGCGTCGGTCCCGCCGCTGTTTGGATCCTTGCGGACCTCCAGCGGCTGCGTCTGTGTGGCGCCATCCACGGTCAAACGCACGGCGTATCTCCCCGGCGGCATGAGAATCGACAAGCGACTCGTTCCCGGAGCGGCGCGCCCCTGCGGTCCCGCCACGATATGCTCCGCATACAGAGGGCTGGTCAGCAGCCGCACGTCCATGCTGGGCTCGTCGCGCAGATCCCACGCCAGACGATTCACGCCGGCCGCGTTCGAACCACGCAGCGTGCGGACCACTTTCCCGGCGGCATCGAGGATCTCGACGGTCGGTGCCGCCTTGGCCGACGCCTTCAGGTAGTAGTTGATGCTCGCCCCGTACTCCGGATCGTCGCCGGCGGTCGGGTCGTCGTACTGCGTGCTCGGCGCCGTGATGCCGCGGTAACGATATGCCGCACGGGGTGGAAAGAGGTGCGCTCCCTTCTCCAGCACCGACGCATCGAGCTGCTGCAAGGGCGCGAGATCATCAAGGATCCAGAACCCGCGCCCATAGGTCGAGATCACGAGGTCGTTGAAGTGCTCCTGCACCACGAGGCCCGACACCGGCGCATGCGGCAGGTTGTTTTGCAGCGGCAGCCAGTGATCACCGGCATCATAGCTCAGGTAGATCGCGTTCTCCGTGCCCAGATACAGCATGCCGCGACGCGTGGGATCTTCGATGATGATCTTGGCGTAGCTCAGCATGCTCCTGGGAATGCCAGCCACGATCTTGGTCCATGTTTTCCCGAAATCCGTGGTGCGATACACGTACGGATCGCGATCGTTCTCCTGGTGTGCGTCGATCGTGAGATAGGCCGTGGCCGCATCCCACTTGCTGGCGGCGATCGACCGTACGGATCCCCATGCCGGAATTCCCGGCACATTGGCGGTGAGATTGGTCCAGGTGGCACCGTCATCGCGCGAGAGCTGCACGAGCCCGTCGTTGGTT
>CANJOX010000339.1 GCA_947475795.1 Gemmatimonadota bacterium | reverse complement strand
GCGCCGCGCTGCAGCCGGATGCCGCGCATCTCGATCTGCACGCGTACACGTTCCACCCCGATCTGCCCGGGCTCGCCGTCGTGGGCCAGTACGAACACGGCGGACCGTTTTTCCCGACGCTCGAGAATCAGGCGCGCTGGGTGGCGTACACGTTCGGTGGTATCCAACCCATGCCGTCCGCCGACGCGATGCGCGCCGGCGTGGTGGTGGCGCAGGCGCGACGGGGCGCGCCGCACGTGG
The DNA here is from genome assembly GCA_947475795.1 of Gemmatimonadota bacterium. The sequence continues at coordinate 3,979 of CANJOX010000339.1, read as the reverse complement.
TGCGCAGTCATGTCATCGCGCGCGCCTTCGCCCGCGCCGCCGGCGTCGAACCCGATCCGGACGAGTGGCCACCGCTGTCGCGCGCGCTGTGGTTCGGCCCATTATCACCGGCGTCGTTCCGGCTGGTGGGCCCCGACGCGCTTCCCGACGCGGCGGCGCGCATCATCGCCGATGCCGCCGCGTTCGATGCCATTACCGGCCACACCTTCCACGACAGCGAACTCGCGCAGCTGCGCGCCCTCCGCGACGCGGGTGCGCTGCACGGCGAATACGCCGCCCCCCTGCCCTGACCCCGGCCCCCACCATGTCCCCCACCCGACGCGACGCCCTCGTCCAACTCGGTGCCCTGCTGGGCCTGCCCCTCGTCGGCTGGCCCCTCGTCGGCTCGCCCCTCGTCGACGGGCCCCTCACCGGCGAGCTCCGACACGCCGACGATCCGCTGGCCGGGACGATCCTGCAGTTTCAGGTGGGACGCGCCCGCGGTGCGTACTCCGCCGCCGAGGTGACCACCGCGGCGCTGGCACGCTGTCGTGCCGGCGCTGAGTTGCGCGCCATCGATCAACTGGCCGATACGGCACTGGCCGAGGCGCGCGCATCCGACGCGCGCGCGGCCCGCGGCGCCCTGCGAGGTGCGCTCGATGGCGTGCCACTGTTCGCGAAGTCCATCTACGACATGCAGGGCTTGCCCACCACCGCGTCGAGCGCGGCGTGGGCCCAGCTGTTTCCGCAGGCCGTCACGCGCGACGCACTCGAGGTGCAGCGGTTGCGCGCTGCGGGGGCCGTCCTGTTGGGTAAAACCGCCGCCGACGACTTCGCCTATCGCGGCAACGGCACCAGCTCACTTACCGGACAGGTACGTAATCCACACGACCCGGCTGGCCTGCGGACACCGGGCGGCTCCAGCGCGGGATCCGCTGTCGTGGTTGCGTGCGGGATGGCCTTCGCCGCCCTCGGCACCGACGACGGCGGCTCCAACCGCATTCCGGCGCAGTTCACCGGCGTGGTGGGGATGAAGCCGTCGTTCGGTCTGGTGCCGCGCACGGGTGTGATTCCCACCTGGCCGTACCTCGACACGCACGGCCCGCTCGCGCGCTCGGTGCAGGACGCGGCGCTGATGCTCGATGCCATCGCGGGCCCCGATGCCTCCGACGGCATTGCGGACCGTACGCTATACGCACGCGGGGCGCTGGCCGCCCTGCGCAGCGACGCACTGGTGGGTGCGCGTCTCGGGCTCGTGGAGTTCCACGTGCCACGCGCGCAGATGAGCGCGGAAAGCCTCGCGGTGTTCGACCGGGCCATCGCCGACTGCGTGGCCGCCGGCGCCATCGTGGAGGCATTCGTCCCCGCGGTGAACCGCGCCGATGTGCGCGATCAATTTGCCGCCGCGTCCGCCGCGCGCGGTGACGTCGTCCCCAACCACAACGCCCCCGCGCCCACCGCCAACGCGCTGTGGCGGTACTTCGCCGGGCAGGGTGGCGACGCCGAACGACAGGTGCAGCGCGGCCTCGCGGCCTTCCGCGCGTTCTACGATGTGCTCCCCGCCGACTGGGAGGCCATGCGGGCGCTCATCACCCAGCCGTACGAAGCCGATGCCGCCAGCCAGTCGTTCGCGCGCTCACGTGCGACGGTCGTGGAACGGCTGGCCGCATCATTCCGCGCGCAGCGCATCGACGCCATGGTGTACCCCACCATGCCCTTCGGCGCCCCGGCCGCCACCGATGCGTGGCCCGACGTGCGCACCACACTGGGCTACGGCAACTGGCTCGGACTCCCCGAGGTCTCGGTGCCCGCCGGCTACGGGGCAAACGGCATGCCGGCGGGGAATCTCTCGTTCGTGGGACTCCCCGGCAGCGATGCGCGCCTGCTCGCGTTGGCGCACGCGTACGAACAGCGCGCCCGGCGGTTCACGCCGCCGCCCAACATCGGTTAGCGAGTCGACGCCGCCCACCGTGCCTTGAGGGCCGCGTACGCCGCCAGCCGTGCCCGCGCCGCCTGCAGCATCACCGCCGTGGGCGGCGCATCGCTGTCCTGCAGCGCATCGATCACCGGTTGATGCGATGCGGCCACCCCGCCGAAGGCATCCTGCCCGGCGAATGACGTGCGCCCGCTGGCGCGCGCCTCCGCCGCCAGCCGTTGCGCCTCACCCATCGTGTCGTACAACGCCACCGACAGGTCGTGCTGCTGCTTCAGCGTGGCCACCGGCGTGCTCACGCGCGGGTCCATGCGCACGGTAAACCGCTGCACCTGCACCGCGCCGTCCACCGTGAGCCGCGCCGTATAGCGCCCGGGCATCACCCACGGCCCTTCGGGTTCACACTTGGTGTTGAAGGGCGTGGCCGAGATCGGCAGGGAGCATTCCGCACTCGGGCGCGCGTAGTGCAGATCCCACGTGAAGCGCTGCAGCCCCTGCTTTGCACTCGGCGCCACGGCCGGCCGGAACCAGTAGCGCGGCCAGTTGCCGGCGTCGGCCGGCGCCGGCGTGGAGTCGGTGCTGGCAAAGGTGCGCAGCACACGCCCGGCCGCATCCAGAATCTCGAGCCGCACCGACTGCGCATCGCGCGACAGGTAGTAGTCGATCATCGCGCCGTCGGGAGGATTCTCGGCGCGCGGTTCGTCGGGAGGCACCGGCGTGTCGGTGTACATGGAGTAGCGCACCCGCGTGGCGACGGCCGGTGCGAACAACGTGGCCGGCGCCGTGGCGCTCTGGTCGTTCCACTGCCGCAATGCCGTCGTGTTGTCCAGGATCCAGAAGCCGCGACCGTGCGTGCCCACCGCGATGTCATCATCCTTGATGATCAGATCGCGAATGGAGATGGCCGGCATGTTGCCGCGCAGCGAATGCCAGTGATCGCCATCGTCCAGCGAGAACCACACCTGCGTTTCGCTCCCCGCATACAGCAGCCCGCGCCGCTTCGGGTCTTCGCGCACCACGTTGATCGGCGCGTCGGTCGCAATGCCGCTCACGATCTCCGTCCACGTCGCACCGCCGTCGCGCGTGCGATAGATGTGCGGCCGCAGGTCATCGAGACGTAGCGTATTCACGGCCGCATAAGCGGTGCCAGCACTGAAGTGCGACGCATCCATGATCGACACCTTCCACCACGCCCCGATCTGCGGTGGCGTCACGTCGCGCCACGTGCGACCGCCGTTGCGCGTCACGTGAATGAGGCCGTCGTCGGTGCCGGCCCACACCGTGTTCGAGTCCACGGAGCTCGGGGCGATCGTATACACCACCCCACGTCGCGTCGGCTTGGCACTCGGCGTGTTCGCGTACGTGCCCACGCTCGCGGGCACCGTCCACGTTGCGCGCGACAGATCGTCACTGAGCCGCGTCCACGTGGTGCCGCCATTCACCGTGCTCCACACCACGTTCGTGCCGTAGTACAGTTTGCGCGGGTTGATCGGCGAAAAGAGAATCGGCATCGTGCGCACGCCGCGGAAATAATCGGGGCCGCTGCCGGCCGCGCCGCGTGAGCGCCCGATCGTCGGACTCACGTTCTGTGTCTGTCCCGTGCGACGGTCAAAGCGTGTGACCGTGCCGCCGTACACGATGTCCGGGTTGAGCGGATCGGGCGCCACGTAGCTGTACTCGCTCGCGCCCACCGGACGCCAGTCGCGATACGTGATGCTGCCGTCGTTGCCGCGGCTGCTCACGCACGCCGAGCCGGATTCCTGCTGGCCACCGCACACGCGGTACGGCCAGGCGTTGTCGGCGGTCACGTGATAGAACTGCGCGGTACCCTGATTGTACCACGAGCTCCACGTCTCGCCGTCGTTCACCGTGATTACCGCGCCCTGATCGGCCACCAGCAGCATGGTGGTGGGTACCAGCGGGTTGATCCACAGGCGCTGATAGTCATCGCCACCCGGCGCGCCGCGGAACGCCGTCCACGTCACGCCGGCGTCGGTGCTCTTCCACGCCACCACGTTCATCGAGTACAGCGTGTTCGGATCGCGCGGATCCACGGTCACCGCCGCG
>CANJOX010000338.1 GCA_947475795.1 Gemmatimonadota bacterium | reverse complement strand
CGCGCGCACCTGCGCCTGCGTGCTCTTGGCGAGATTGGCGATCTGCGCGCCGGCGTCGTTGTAGTAGAACTCGCGATCGACGTTCCAGCCGGTGTACTCGAGCAGCGTGCTGATCGCGTCGCCGAGCGCGGCCTGACGGCCGTGACCGACGTGCAGCGGGCCGGTGGGATTGGCCGAGACGAACTCCACCACCACGCGCTCGCCGTGTCCGATGTCGAGGCGACCGAACGTGTCGGGCGACTCGAGAATGGTGAGCAGTCCCCGCGCCTGGAAGCCGGGATCGAGCCGGAAATTGAGAAAACCCGGGCCGGCGATTTCCGCGGCGATCACACCGACGCTGGCCTTGTCCATCGCGGCGATGAGCGCTTCGGCGATGTCGCGCGGCTTCTGGCCGAGCGGCTTGGCCAGCGTCATGGCGAGATTGGTGGCCCAGTCGCCGAACGACGGATCACGCGGGCGTTCGAGAATGGGCGAAACGTCGTCGGGCGCACCGAGGGTGCGCGCCGCGCGCGACAGCTCGGCGCGCAGGGCGTCGGCGTGAGTCACAGCGTCCGTTGGAGCGGGGAGAGAAATCGGGACGGGCCGCGCATCAGTCGGCCGCCGGCGTCGATGGGGTGCTCGACGACGGCTTGGCGTCGCTCTTGGGCGTGGCCGCGGCGCCGGCATCGGAGGAGGGCGCACCACCGGTGCGCTGATCCTTCTTGCCGTCCTTGCCGTAGTCGGTGATGTAGAACCCGGAGCCCTTGAAGAGGAGGCTCGCGCCACCGGAGATGATGCGCGTGGCCACTCCCGTGCCGTCAGGCGTCGGAATGCTTTCCGGGACTTCGGAGATCTTGAACCGAGCCTCGATGATGGAGCCGTCGGGGCAGCGGAACTCGTAAGTCGGCATGGCTACGTTACTTGGCTAGAGTCAGACAGCCTTCCAACATAGCCGTATCCGTCCCGCGGTTCAACCGGAGGCGACCCATTTCCCACCGTCGGGACCCGCTCGGGGTCACACCACCGACAGCGTGGTCGCCCCGGGTGTGTAGATCACCGTGAGTGGCGTGAGATTTTCGGCGCGTTGCGGGGAGGACTGCCACACCCCCGCGCTGTTGAACAGCGCCCCGTGATTGGGGCAGCGGAAGCTCGTGCCGCTCACGACCGTGATGGTCGTGCCGGCATGCGGACAGCGCATGGAGAAGGCGCCGAAGCTGGTGGCGCTGAGTCGCGTGATGGCCACGGGGCCGCCGTTGACGTTGCCCACGCTACCGGCCACGCCGCCCACGTTGGCCAAGGCAGGCCACGCGGAGAGGGTGACCACCAGTCCAGCCGGCGAGACGGTGAGCGTGACCGCCACGGTCCGTGAGGCAACGCCGGCGGCGAGCACCGTGATGGTGGCGGTGTACGTCCCCACGGCGAGCGCCCCGACGGCGGGGCGGACGGTGAGGGTGGCGGGGGCCGTGACCTGATTGAAGGACGCCGACAGCCAGTTGGTGCCGGTGGCGCCGTAGGCGATGGCGACCGACAGCCCGGTCAGGGTGCCACCCCCGGCATTGTTGCACTGCACCGTTTGCGCGGCGGGGACGGTGCCGACCGGCGCCGCGAAGGTGAGCGCGGACGTGGACAACTGCAGGCTGGCCGGGGTCGTGGGATCCTGGATCAGCAGGGAGACCGCGATGGTCTGCGCCCCGTTGCCGACGCCGGCGGCGCCGACGGTGACCGTGGCGGTATAGTTGCCCACCGGCAGCGTACCGCGGAGCGCCGTGAGCGTGAGCGTCGCCGGCGCGGCGGCGTCACTGAGGGCGATGGCCAGCCAGCCCGTGCGCTGATTGGCGCCGTACGCGAGGGAGACGGCGAGGTTGCCCAGCACGCCACCGCCGCCGTTGGAGATCGCGACCGTCTGGGGCGCCGGTGCGTTCCCAGTGGGCGTGGTGAGAAACACGATCGAGGTCCGGTCGAGCCCGAGCACCGCCGGCGTGAGGGCGCCGCCGACGAGCAGGGAGCCGTCGGCGTTGCGCCGCACATCCAGCGGCGTGAGGTCGGTGGTGGGCTGCCCGCTCAGCCACGTGCCGTCATTGGCGAAACGGGCGTCATGGTTGGGGCACCGCAGGCCATCGGACGCCACGTTCACGATCGAGCCCCGGTGCGGACAGACCAGCGAAAGCGCCCGGAACTGCTGGCTTCCAACGCGTTCCACCAGCACCGGTGTCGACGCCCCCGACACGACCACGGTGCGCCCACCGACCGGTGCGAGCTCGGGGATGGTGGCCGGATCGATGCGGAAGGGCTGCGGAATGCTCGTGGGAATCTGCTCGGGTCCGCTGATGATGCCATCGCCACAGCCGGCGACGAGCGCGCCGAGCGACAGGACCGAGGCGGAGGCCAGAAACTGGCGCCGATCGAGATGACCGCAGCCGGAGCAGGACGGATGGTCGGGAGTCATGCCGTAGATGTTAACGCAGAACCGGGCGCTGTCGAGTTTCGCGGCGGGCACCGACTGGTACACGGCGGGGTTGCTGGACAGCGACGGCGCGCGCGACCAGCTTCGCCGGATGTCTTCTCCCTCCCCCTGCCCGCCCCGTCGCCCCACGCGACGCGTCACGCCCTGCGCGCTGCTCGCGCTGACCGCGCTGCTTGGACCGACCGGGCTCGCGGCTCAGGCGGGCGCCCGTGCGGCGACGCCAACCGCCCCCCGCACCGCCGCGCTCACCGGCCCCGGCGTGTCGGCCGACCTTGCCCGTCGTCGCGCCGCCCAACTGTCGGACGTGGCGTACGATCTCGCGCTCACGGTGAGCGCGGGCGACACCGCCACGGGGCGGGTCATGGTGTCGTTCACCGCGCGCGGGCCGGGCGACGTGGTGCTCGACTTCCGCGGGCTGTCCGTGACCGAGGGGCGCATCAACGGGGCACCGTGGGCGGAGGCGTCGGCCGCGTGGAACCGGATGCACGTGGTGGTCCCGGCCGCACGGGTGCGCGCGGGGCGCAATGCGGTGGAACTCGCGTTCCGCACACCGGTGGCGCAGGCCGGTGCCAGCATTATCCGCACCCGGGACGCCGCCGATGGCCGGGTATATCTGTACACGTTGCTGGTGCCGTCGGACGCGAACCTGCTCTTCCCCTGCTTCGACCAGCCCGATCTGAAGGCGCGCGTGCGCTTCGCGCTGACCACGCCGGTGGACTGGCGGGCGCTGGCCAACGGGGCCCTGGTCGGTACCGATACCGCGGGGGCAGCGGTGACGCACCGCTTCGCCGAGACGCAGCGACTGAGCACGTACCTAATTGCGTTCGCGGCGGGGCCGTGGGCCACGACCACCCGCTCGGTGGCCACCACCACCGCCGCGCCGCCGGTGCCCGTGTCGCTCTGGATGCGGCAATCGCGGCGCGCCGAGGCGGAGAGTGACCCGCTGATCGCGATGAATGCGCGGGCGCTCCGCTGGCTGGGCGACTGGTTCGGGATCCCGTACGCGTTCGACAAATACGATGCGCTGCTGGCGCCGGCGTTTCCGTTTGGCGGCATGGAGCATCCGGGTGCGGTGTTCTACAACGAGGAGAGTTTCATCTACCGCGAGCGGCCGACCGCGTCGCAGCTGCTGGGGCGACAGGCGACCACCTTCCATGAAGTGGCGCACCAGTGGTTCGGCGACTTCGTGACGATGCGCTGGTTTGACGACCTCTGGCTGAAGGAGGGCTTTGCCACCTATATGGCGGCGCGCATGCAGGCCGACCTCGAGCCCACCTCGAACGCGTGGAAGACGTTCTACCTGCGCAACAAGCCGGTGGCCTACGCGACCGACGCGACGGCGGGCACCACCCCGATCTGGCAGCAGCTGGGGAATCTCGATCAGGCCAAGAGCAATTACGGGCCGATCGTGTACAACAAAGCGCCCGGGGTGTTGAAGCAGCTGGAGTATCTGGTGGGTGCGCCGGCCTTCCAGCGTGGCGTGCGGGCGTTTCTGCAGCAGCATGCCTATGCCAACGGCACGTGGCGCGAGCTGCTGGCGAGTGTGGGGCAGGCGGCCCACCGCGACCTGACGGCGTGGGGACGGGCGTGGATGCTGCGCCCGGGGATGCCGCTGGTGGAACAGCAGCTGGTGGTGCGCGGCGGCGTCGTGCAGCGGCTAACGCTCGTGCAGCGGGCGGCGCAGCCGGCGCTGTCCGGGCCGGGGGCGTGGCCGCTCAAAGTGCAGCTCCTGCTGTACTACACCGACCGGCCGGCGGTCCGCCTGCCCGTCGAGATG
>CANJOX010000337.1 GCA_947475795.1 Gemmatimonadota bacterium | reverse complement strand
GAACGTCGCGGCCACGTAGGCGCCGCCGCTCAGGTGCAGCGTGCGCGCCAGCCACGCGAGCCCTGTCACCAACCCGCCCGCGCTCAGCACCGCGCCCATCACCCCCGCAAACAGCCACGCACACAGCATCACCATCACCACCCGCTGGCTCATGCCGTCCAGCATCGCCTCGGCGTAGCGCTCACGGTCGCGGGCCAGCAGCAGCCCCAGCGTCAGCGCGCCCAAGAGAATGGGCCAGAAGCCCTTTTCGTCGGGGGCGCCGTGCAGCGCCAGCCACGTCACGCCGGCGAGAAAGGCGCCAAAGGGCGCCAGCGCGCCGGCGAGTCCGCCGTGAAACGTGAGCGGGGCGGGGGAGGGGGAGGCGGTTGTGCCGAGCATATGGCAGGAGAAGCTCGTGCCGCGCTATCGTTCGCGCCATGCCTGAGCCCACGCCCGAGTCACCCGCCGCCGCACCCGCCCCGCGCGACGACGCCTTCACGCTGTTCGATCTCCGTGTCGAGGTGATCGCCACCGACCGCCCCATGGTGTGCAATCATCCGGCGGGCGACTTCTTCACCCTGCGCGGTGAGAATCTGGCGTTCCCGCCGGGGCAGACGTTTCCGCTGTATCCGCTGGCAGCGTTGCTGCCGCTGTTGCCGGCCAAGCAGCGCCCCACGCATCCGAACGACTGGATGACCACCGACGCCGAGATCGCCTGTCCCGATCCGCATTGCGGCGGGCGGTTCCGCATCACGCGCACGGGCACCACCACGTTCCGGCACGCGGACGTGACGCTGGTGCCGCTGCCCCCCGAGGGCGCCGCATGAGCGCGCGGACCCATCCGCCGGTACCCACGCGCGCGCTGGCGCCCGGATACGATGTGCCGCGTCTGATCAAGGGTGGCTGGCAGTTGGCCGGCGGGCATGGCAGCATCGATCGTGCGCAGGCCATCGCCGACATGGTGGCGTTCGCCGAGGCGGGGATCACGGCGTTTGATTGCGCCGACATTTATACCGGCGTGGAGGACCTCATCGGCGAGTTCCTGCGCGCCTGGCAGGACCGCCACGGTGGCGCCGCCCCCACGATTCGCGTGCACACCAAGTGCGTCCCCGATCGCGACGCACTTCCCACGCTCACGCGCGCCGATGTGGAACGGCTCATCGATCGTTCGCTCACGCGGCTCGGGGTGGAGGCACTCGATCTGGTGCAGTTCCACTGGTGGAACTTCGACGTCCCGGGGTGGCTCGAGGCCGCGGGGTATCTCGCAGCGCTCGTGCGCAGCGGCAAGATCCGCCAGCTCGGCGTCACCAATTTCGACACGCCGCGTCTGCGTGCGCTGCTCGACGCCGGCATCCCGGTCGTGTCGCATCAGGTGCAGTGTTCGCTGCTGGATCGCCGTGCGCTGGGTGATATGGCCTCGCTCTGCACCGAGCGTGGCGTGGGGCTGCTGACGTACGGCGCGCTGGCCGGCGGCTTCTTTCACGAGCGCTGGCTCGGCGTGCGGGAGCCCATCGCGCCGCTCGAGAACCGTTCGTTGGTGAAGTGCAAACTGATCATCGACGAGTTCGGCGGCTGGGCGGCGTTTCAGCAGTTATTGCGCACCATGCGCGGCATCGCCGATGCGCATGCCACGACCATCGGCGCCGTCGCGGTGCGCGCGGTGCTGGACGAACCGGCCGTGACGTCGGTGATCGTGGGGGCGCGTCATGCCGGTCACCTGCCGGCCACGCTGGCCGCGCTGTCGCTGGAGTTCACCGCGAGTGAGCGGGCCGCGCTGCAGGCCTTGCTGTCGGCCGCGCCCGGTCCGCTCGGTGACGTCTACGCGCTCGAGCGGGACCCCACCGGCGTGCACGCGGGGATCATGCGGTACAATCTGAACGCGTAGCGGAAGAACCGCTCAGAGGTCAGCCACAGCGGTCAGTAATAGAGCTGAGGCATCTGCTTTGTATAGTGTTCAGCGTTCAGCAACGATAGTGCTCGGTTGCGAGCAGATGGTTGCTCCCGTGTGCGGCGACCAGGATGGCTTCGCGGAACACACCGTGGTCATCAAACACTCGAAACCGAGCACTGTCGTTGCTGAACTCCGAACACTATCAGCAGTCTGACGTCAGCAACTGAACACTGACCTCTGATCGCTCGTAATCACTCCGGGAGCCGGTCGATCATCGGTTGCGTGATCAACACGCGCCCCTTCTCCGTTCGGCGGAAGCGGGCGGCGTCCTTCACCGGGTCCTCGCCCACCACCAGCCCGGGCGGGATGATCACGCCGCGGTCGATCACCACATCGCGCAGTCGCGCGCCGCGGCCGATCTCAGCGTAGGGCTGCACCACCGCCCCGTGCAACGTGGCGAACGAGTGCACCTTCACCCCGGTGAACAGCAGCGACTTCTCCACGTGCGAGCCCGACACGATGCACCCGCCGGCCACCAGCGAATTGATCGCCGCGCCGCGGCGGTGCGTGTCGTTGTGCACGAACTTGGCGGGCGCCGTGATTTCGCTGTACGACCAGATCGGCCAATCGTTGTCGTACAAGTCGAGCGACGGGACGACGCTGGTGAGGTCGATGTTCGCCTCCCAGTACGCGTCGATGGTGCCCACGTCGCGCCAGTACGCTTCCACTTCGCGATCGGCCTTCACGCACGATGTGCTGAAACGGTGGGCGACCGCTTTGCCGTTGGCCACCACGTACGGAATGATGTCCTTGCCGAAGTCGCGGCTCGATGACGGATCGGCGGCGTCGCGGCGCAGCAGCTCGAACAGGTACGTGGTCTTGAAGACGTAAATGCCCATGCTGGCCAGGGACGTGTCGGGGCTGCCCGGGATGGCGGGCGGATCCTCCGGCTTCTCGAGGAAGTGCACGATGCGGTCGTCCGCATCCACGTGCATCACGCCGAAGCCCGTGGCGTCGGCGCGCGACACTTCGAGCACGCCCACCGTCACGTCGGCATGCTGATCGACGTGCTGCTCGAGCATGAGCTCGTAGTCCATCTTGTAGATATGGTCACCGGCTAGGATCACCATGTACTCCGGGTGATACGCCTCGATGATGTCCATGTTCTGATACACGGCGTCGGCGGTGCCGTCGTACCACTGCGTTTCGCTCACGCGCTGGCTGGCGGGAAGGATGTCGAAGCTTTCGTTGCGCTCGGGACGCAGGAAATTCCAGCCGCGCTGCAGGTGGCGGATCAGGCTGTGCGCCTTGTACTGCGTGGCCACCCCGATGCGCCGGATCCCCGAGTTGAGGGCGTTCGACAGCGCAAAGTCGATGATGCGGGTTTTGCCGCCGAAATACACCGCGGGTTTGGCGCGCCGGTCGGTGAGTTCGTACAGCCGGGAGCCGCGGCCCCCGGCCAGCACGTACGCCATGGCATTGCGGGCAATAAAGCCGGAGCGGGAGGAGGACGGCATGTCAGGGTGCTCGCAATCTGGGAAAGGCGCAACGGATTGCTGCATTCTGAGGGACGGGACGCGGCGGGGGAAGGGTGTCGCCCGTCGTTCCGACGTGACATGTTGCGATCATGCACGTGCTCTTCGCCGCGGCCGAGGTCGCCCCGCTGATCAAAACCGGTGGACTGGCCGATGTGGCCGGCGCCCTTCCGGCCGCTCTGCGCGCCGCCGGTCACGACGTCCGGGTCGTGATGCCGTACTACCGCGAGCTTCGGGAACGGCGCGTCCCCGTGGTGGGACCCGTCGCGGCCTCCTTCCTGCCGGTGGGGGAGCGCAGCGAGGAGCTGCGCATCTGGCAGCTCGCCGACAGCGAGACGCCCGTGTACCTGCTGGACATCCCCGCCGCCTTCGAGCGGGCGGCGATCTACGGTGAACCCGACGACGACCGACGCTTCATCCTGTTCGCGCGCGGCGTGCTGATGCTGCTGCAGCATCTGCGGGAGGTGGAGGGATGGCAAGCCGACGTGGTGCACAGCCACGATTGGCATACGGCGCTGGTCGCCAATTACCTGAAGACGTACTACGCCTACACGTTCGGTCGCCTCGCGTCGGTGTTCACCATCCACAACCTTGCTTATCAGGGACAGCGCAGCCCGCGGACGCTGGCGCTGGCGGGGTTGTCCGAGGGCGGATTGCCGGAGGACGACATGGGCCCCGGCATCGCCGGCTCGTTCAACTGCATGGCGCGCGGCATCCTGTTCAGCGACTACGTCACGACCGTCAGCCCCACGTACGCGCAGGAAATCATGACGCCCGAGTACGGCGAGCGCCTCGATGGGTTGCTGCGCGGGCGGCG
>CANJOX010000336.1 GCA_947475795.1 Gemmatimonadota bacterium | reverse complement strand
GCCTGCACCAGCTCACGACGCACATACACGAACCCGGTGCCCCACGGGCTGAGTTGCCACTTCTGCGCACCGCTGGCGAAGATGTCCACCGGCAGCGCGTGCAGGTCGATCGGGCGCACCCCGCATCCCTGAATGCCGTCCACGATGAAGAACACCCCGTGAGCGCGGCACACCGCCCCGATGCGGGCGAGATCCGCCACGTAGCCGGTGGCGAACTGCACCCACGACAGGACAACGGCCACCACATCCGGGCGGGCGATGGCGGCGACCAGCGCGTCTTCGTCGGGGAGCCCGTCTCGGCGGGGGATCAGTTCGAGGGTGATGCCGCGTGACCCCAGCGCCTGAAAGGGATACACACAGCTCGGAAACTCCCCGTCGAAGGTCAGGATCGTACCGGGGCGCATGGGCAGGGCGCGCGCCGCCAGGTTGAGCCCATACGTGGTGTTGGGCATCAGCGCGATCTCGTCAGCGTCGGCGCCCACCAGTGCCGCAAACTGCGCACGTGCGGTTGCCGCGGCGTCCACCATGCGCTCGAAGGGCAGCGCATGCGGCCGCGCCCGCATCGTACTCCACTCGGCGGCTACCTCGACGGCCGATCGCGGCATCGGCCCCACGCTCGCGGCGTTGAGAAAAATCGCCGGGTCGTCCGCCATCCAGGCGAACTCCTGCGCGCGCAGGGCGGCGACATCGAGGGGAGCAGTCATGATGACGGTGGCTGAGGTCGGGGTGATGCAGCACGCTGGAACCGCACCGATGATGCAGACGGCGGTACGCGGCAGCCAGAACCGACCACGTCGTTCACGGCACCCGCCGCGCACCGCGCGGATCGAGGGCATCGCGTAGCGCGTCGCCGAGCAGGTTGAAGCCGAGCACCGCGACCCCGATGGCCAGGCCGGGCGCGAGACTCGTCCACGGCGCGGAGCGCAGCTGCGAGAGATCGCGACCGTCGGCGATCATCGCCCCCCAACTGGGCGTGGGCGGCTGCACCCCCAGCCCGAGGAATGACAGCGCCGCCTCGGCCATGATCGCGCCGGCAATGCCGAGCGTGGCCGCGATCACCACGGGCGCGATCACGTTCGGGAGCACATGGCGCCAGAGAATACGACGATCGCGCGCGCCAAGCGCCCGCATGGCCTGCACGTACTCCAGCTCGCGCACCACCAGCACCTGCCCGCGTACGAGGCGCGCCATCCCCGCCCATCCCACCACGCCGATGACGGTGCACACCACGGTGAGCGACGGCTCGAACGCCGCGGCCATCGCGATCAGCAACAGCAGCGACGGGAACGCCAGCGTGACGTCGGCGAGCCGCATGATCACCTCGTCGGTCCAGCGGCCGCGATACCCCGCCACGAGCCCCAGCACGAGTCCGATGGACAGCGAAATCCCTTGCGACGCGAGACCGACGAGCAGCGAGATGCGCGCGCCGTGCACGAGCCGGGACCAGACATCGCGCCCCTGCGCATCGGTGCCCAGCCAGTGCATCCGGTCGGGCGCGCGCAGCGCCTGCCGCAAATCGATCCGGATCGGATCGGCGCCATCGATGAGCGGGGCGAAGATCGCGGCGAGCAGCAGCAGCACGATCACGCCAAGCCCCAAGCGGGCGCGCCGGTCGGCGCGGACACGCTGCCACGCGGCCTGCGGGGGCGGTGCCACGTGACCGGTCATGGCGTCCCCTCCTGCTGCGCGCCGGCCCCTGCCAGCACCCCGCGCGCCGCGGCGACGTACGCCTCCCAGCCGTATAACCGCAACGCCCGCGCGCGGGCAGCGGCCCCCATCGTGTGCCGGTCGTGATCGTCGGAGAGTACGCGCGCCACATCGGCGATCGTCGGCGCGAGATCGGCTTCGTCTGGTACAAAGCCCGTGATGCGGGCGGCGACCATCGCGGCGCACGGCAGCGCTGGCGGCACGATCACGGGCAGGCCGTGCTGCATGGCGGCGAGCGTCGCGATGGCACCCGCATCGCCGCCGGCGGTGACCCACACGACCGAGGCGTCCACCGCCTCGGCCTGTAGCAGGGCGTCCATCGGCAGCACATCGACGAACGCGGTGAGGCCAAGCGAGGCGGCATGCACCCGGGTGGACTGCAGCCGCGCGACATCGCCCAGCAGCACGATACGCAGCGAAGGGTGCCGACCCACCAGCCGAGCCGCCGCCCGCAACGCGATAGCGGTGTGCTCGTCGTGGTCGTCGGGCGGCACAATCCACAACGAGGCCGCCGGCGTACCGCGGGCGTGTTCCATCGGCACGGCGGCAGCATCGCCATTGCCACGCCTGGAGCCGGCGCCCGGTGGCGGCCAACTGACCGACAGCGAATCGCCTCCCCAGGGCGTCACGGTGGCGTACGCCGCCGCGAGGCGCGCACGCCATCCGCCGGTGCCACGCGCGCGGCCGGCGGAACCGATCGCCACCGGCACCCGGCGCACCACGCGCCCACCGCGTCCCACGGCTAGCGCCGCCAACAACGCGTCGGACGCCCCTTCCACGAGGACGGCGTCCGGGCGCAGGGCGCGCACAATCCCGCGCAGGCTCCGCACGTGGGCGAACGTCCCGGCCCCAGTCACCGCACGCACCGGCAGTCGCGGAAACGCGCCGACCAGGGCCCGTTCCACACCGCCACCGCTCGCACAGGCGATCGTCACCACATCACCGTGTGCTGCGAGCCCGGCACCCAGCGCGACAAGCAATCGATCGCCGGGCGTCCACGCGGACGCCATCGTGAGCACAAGAAGGCGCACCGTTCACTCGCGATCGAACTGCAGCGCATGCAGGCGCGCATACGTGCCGCCACGCGCCAGCAGCTCGACGTGTCCGCCCTGTTCCACCAGATGCCCACGATCGAGCACGAGAATCCGATCGGCGTGCTGGATCGTGGCCAGCCGGTGCGCGATCACGAATACGGTGCGCCCCTCGAGCAGGCGGTCGATGGCCTCCTGCACCAGCCGCTCGCTCTCGGCGTCCAGGGCCGAGGTGGCTTCGTCGAGAATGAGGATCGGCGGATCGGACAAGAGCGCGCGCGCGATGGCGAGACGCTGACGCTGTCCTCCCGACAAGCGCGAGCCACGTTCGCCGAGATTCGTCTCCCATCCCTCGGGCAGTTCCTCGATGAACGACAGCGCATTGGCCGCGCGCGCCGCCGCGTCGAGCTGCGCCTGCGTGACCTGCGTGCGGCCGAACACGACGTTGGCGCGCACGGTGTCATTGAAGAGCACCGTATCCTGGCTCACGATGCCGGTCAGCGCGCGCAATGCGTCGAGCGTGATGTTCCGCAGATCGATGCCGTCGAGCGTGATCCGTCCGCTGGTGGGTTCGAGAAAGCGCGGCAAGAGGTCAATGAGCGTCGACTTCCCCGCGCCGCTCGCGCCCACGAGCGCGACCACCTCGCCCTTCCGCGCCGAGAAGGACACATCGGACAGCGCCGGCGCATCGTCGCCGTACGCGAACGACACGTGCTCGAATTCAAGCGATCCGTCGAAGGTGGGCGCGGCGAGCGTGCCCCGATCGGCGGCGGTTTCCGTGGGCGCGTCAAGCACTTCGAAAATGCGCTCCGCGCTGGCCAGCGACTGCTGGGCGGCGGCCGGCACCTGCGACAGCTGCTTGAGCGGCTGCAGCAGGCGCATGACCCAGATCAGGAACGTCACCAGCAGCGCACCGTCCATCGACTTCTCGACCAGGACGAGTTGGGCGCCGAACCAGAGAATGGCCACCGCCATCACGGCACCGAGCGTTTCCGTGACCGGACCGGACATGAGCGCGAGGCGACCGATACGCACGTAGCCCTTGGCGAAGGCCGCGTTGCGCGTCACGAAGCGCTGTTCTTCGCGCACTTCCGCGCCGTACGACTTGATGAGGCGGATGCCGCTCACCACTTCCTGCACCATGCTGGTGATTTCGCCCTGCTCGTTGCCCATCCGGCGATGGCCTTTCCGCAACTTCCGCAGCACGGGCTGCAGCGAGAGGACCGTCAGCGGCACCACCACCAACGACGCCAGCGACAACTTCCACGACACCGCAAACATGATCGCGATCGTGGACACCACCTGCGCCGTGCTCCAGATCGAGCGCGTGACGAGCTCAGTGACCACGGCCTTGGCGTTCGTGGTATCGGTGAGCATGCGCGAGATCACCTGGCCCACCTTGTTGGCGGTGAACCAGCTCATGGGCAAGCGCAGCAGATGGGCATACAGCGCATCGCGCAAATCACGCACGACGAACTCCTGCAGCTGCGCG
>CANJOX010000335.1 GCA_947475795.1 Gemmatimonadota bacterium | reverse complement strand
GTCGTTCACGTCGGGCATCATCACGCCCGCCTGATTGCGCATGAACGCCACCGCGAACAGCGGCTCGAGGCCACTCGAGCAGCCGGCAATGATGGAAATCGTGCCGGTGGGCGCCACCGTGGTTACGTTGCAGTTGCGCAGCATCTGCATGGGGCGGATCCGCTCGCCGTGCGCGTCGCGCGCGCACGTGTCGTCGGGACCCCAGATGGACCGCGCCCACTCGGGGAACGGCCCACGCTCGTTGGCCAGCCGCTCGCTCTCCTTCTTCCCCTCCACATCGAGGAAGGCCATGACCTTGCGCCCCATCTCCACCCCTTCCGGGCTGTCGTAGGGAATGCCCAGCCGCACCAGCATGTCGGCAAAGCCCATCACGCCCAGGCCGATGCGGCGAATCCGCTTGGACAGCGCATCGATTTCCGGCAGCGGATACTTGTTGACGTCGATGATGTTGTCGAGGAAGTGCGTGCTGAGCGCGATGTCGCGGCGCATCGCCTCCCAGTCCACCGCGCCGTCGGTCACGTAGTACCCCACGTTCACCGAGCCGAGGTTGCACACGTCGTAGGCCAACAGCGGCTGTTCACCACACGGGTTCGTCGCCTCGTACGCCCCCAGATGCGGCACTGGGTTGTACCGGTTGGCCTCGTCGATGAAAAACACCCCCGGCTCGCCCGTCCGCCACGCGCCGAGAATCATCTTGTCCCACACCTCGCGCGCGCGCGCCTGTCCCACCACACGGCCGTTGGCCGGATCGAGCAGCTCGTAATCCGCGTCCGCCTTCACGGCGTCCATGAACTTCGTGGTGATCCCCACCGAGATGTTGAAGTTCGTGATCTTGGTGAGGTCTTCCTTGCTTGCGATGAAGTCGAGCACATCGGGATGATCGACGCGCAGAATGCCCATGTTCGCGCCGCGCCGCGTACCGCCTTGCTTCACCGCGTCCGTGCTCGCGTCGTACAGCTCCATGAATGAAATGGGCCCCGACGCGACACCCGTGGTGCTGCGCACCATGCTCCCCTTGCTCCGCAGGCGCGAGAACGAGAAGCCCGTACCGCCGCCCGACTGATGGATCAGCGCCATGCTGCGCAGCGTGTCGTAGATCCCGTTCTGCCCGTTGCTCAGCGCATCTTCCACCGGCAGCACGAAGCACGCGGAGAGCTGGCCCAGCGGACGCCCCGCATTCATGAGCGTCGGCGAGTTGGGCTCGAACCGGCGCTGCGTCATCAGGAAGTAGAACTCTTCCGCCACCGCCTGCACCGCCCCGTCGCTCGCACCGTAGCGACGGTCGGCTTCCGCCACCACCGTGGCCACCCGCCAGAACATGTCCTCCGGCTGCTCCACCGCCTTCCCCGACGCGTCCTTGACCAGATACCGCTTGTCGAGCACGGTGCGCGCGTTGGCGGACAGCGTGACGGGTCCTTCCGGGGGCGTAGCGGAGAAGGGCATTGATGGAACTCCGGCAGTGGGCGTGAGACGCGATACGCGATACGCGATACGCGATGCGCAAACCGACACGGCCGTCCCGTCTGCGTTCACAGAACGACGACGGGGGGCCGAGCGGGCGGGTATGGTGGCTCTATTCGTGAAGCCGCACAAGTAGCCCTGTAAGTCGTTCCGCGTGAACGCGTTGTACAACGCATATCACGGAAGTGCGGACGACGGGCAGTTGTCCACCACCGTCGCGCGTCGGCCTCGTCAAGCAATCCCTGACACGGCGTGACCGGATTTGCCTGACACCACGCGCGTCGCGACAGTGCCGTATCGCGCCCGCAACGTGTTGTGTGTCATGCGATTGCACGCGCTCGCCCGAGTCTTCTGCGCGCAGCATGCCAACAGCACCCCGCCAGAGCGCGGAGCACACCGGTCACGTTTCTGTATGCGGCGCCGGCGCCCGCTTGCTTGCTCTCACATCGCGCGTATGCAGTTGCCCGCTCTCACGAACGGTGCCGCGGCAGTGCCCCCGCGCGGTGCAGCTCCTTGAGCGCCACGTATCGCGCCGCGTTGTCGGTGATCGTGGCCTGCTGCGCCTCGCTCAGCGCCCGCACCACCTTGCCCGGCACGCCCACCACCAGCGACCCCGGCGGGACCTGCGTCCCTTCGGTCACCACCGCCCCCGCGGCGATGATGCTCCCGCGCCCCACATGCACCCCGTTCAGGAGAATCGCGCCCATCCCCACCAACACGCCGTCCTCCAGCACCGTGCCGTGCACCACCGCCCGATGGCCGATCACCACGTCCTCCCCCACAATCGTGGGCTTCCCCGGATCGGCATGAATCACCGCGCCGTCCTGCACGTTGCTGCGCGCCCCGATCACGATGCGCTCCACATCCCCGCGGATCACCGCCGTGGGCCACACGCTCACGTCGTCGCCAAGCTCCACCCGGCCGATCACGACCGCCGTGTCATGAATCCAGTATCCCGCCATCACGCCGCCTCGTGGTTGGTTGCCCCGTGTCCCTCAGAAATAGCCGCCCAGCGTGACGTAGAACGCCCCACCGCGCGACACGTCGCGCGGCGCCACATACGGGGCCGCCGCGCCGATCCGCACCCGGTACGGCACGTCGTATTGCACCGCCAGATCGAGCACCACCTCTGCACCGGCCGAGGCCAGCCAGCCATCGCGCGTCCCCGGACGCTCGCACACCGTACGGTTGGTACGGGCCAGCGCCGCCGGGCACCACGCCCGCGCCGCGTCGCTGAACACGGTCAGACTCACGCGATCGGCGAACAGCGTGAACGGCGACGGCAGCCGTCGGAACATCACCACCGGCGCGCGATACTCCACGCTGCCGGCCACCGCGCGCGACCCGCGCTGCACGCCGGGCGCGACGCCGCGCAACGCGAACGGACGCGACGGATCGCCCACCGTGACGCCCGGCAGCAGCTCCGCCGACTGGCCGCTCGTGCCGCCCACGCTGAACTCCGACGCCGTACGCTGGTCGGCCACCCCCACCGCGAGCCGCGTCGCGAGCACATGCCGCGCAAAGCCTGGCAGGGGCAGCGGCACGTAGTGGCGCGCGCCGAAGACCGACCGCCACGATCCCGTGCCAGCCGGGTCGTCGTCGCGCCACCGGTAGGCGGTGCTCGACGACAGCGTGAGCCCTTCTTCCACCGACACCCCGCGCAGGGCGAGGCGCACCGTGGACAGGCTGCCGTTCAGGAAGAACGAACCGTATCGCGTGCCGCGTCGCAGCAACGACGTGGCCGGTCCGAGCGCCGAGTCCACGTCGCTCGTGAAATCGCGTAATTCGTACTGGGCGCCCAGCGTGCCGCTCAGCGAGCGGCGCACGCGCGGCTGTCGCCACGTGCTCGCCATGGTCACGAAACGGCGCCGACGCGCCACGAACCCCAGTGTGGCGCCGGAATCCGTCACCGTGCGGTAGGTGCCATCCCACGCCTGCGACGCCGATAGATCGAGCAGCTGGATACCGAGCCCCGCGTAGCGATACGACGCGAACGCATCGGTCTCACGCCGCGCTGGCTGCAGCAGTGCCCCGGCGCTCCACGCGTGGCGCCCCAGAATGTCCACGCCGCTCGAACTCGCCCCGTAGGTGGCGCGGCCGTCGCGCCCCTCGCCCACCAGCGGCAGCCAGTACCGGGGCACGAGCTGCCGCCACGGCGCGTAGCGCGTCGCCCGCAGCGTGTCGATGACCGGGTCGCGCGCTGGGTCGCGCGCCGCGTCTCGGGGCAGACGCAGCGAGGACGCGCGCGCGGGATACCACGTGGCGCGCGCCACCGGCCCCGTGGTGTCGAGGGGCGCCCAGCGCACATGGTAGCCGTCGGCACGATACCACAGCGCCGCCACGCGGGTGCCGTCGGGGGACACCGACGGATCGAACACACCGGCACTCACCGACGACGCCATCCGCACGTCGTCGCGCTCGTCGCGCCAGCGCAGCGTGTCCACCGCCGCGCCGGTTGGCGCGATCGGCGCCGTTTCCAGCTGCGACCGTCCGCTGCGGTCGCTCGCCCACACCAGGCGCCCGCCGTCCGGCGTGAACGACGGACTCGCGAACACGCCGCGGGCACCGGCCACCGCCAGCTGCAGCTCACCATTGGCTCCCAGCACCACCACGCGCTGCTCGCCGGTGGCCAGCAGCTGCACCGCCGCGATGCGCTGGCCGTCGGGCGACCAACGCGGCTCCGCCCACCGCTCCGTGCCCACGTCGGCGGTGATCGGCACGACACTCGCGCCGTCGGGACTCACCCGCACCAGCCGCGTGCGGTCGGCGTCGAGTTGCACCG
>CANJOX010000334.1 GCA_947475795.1 Gemmatimonadota bacterium | reverse complement strand
GCGAATTTCACGATCGTGTTTGCCGTGCTCGCGGCGGTGGCGAGCTGGTGGTATCTGTTCCGCACCCGCAGCGGCTTTGAACTGCGCGCGGTGGGGCTGCAGCCCGACGCGGCCGAGTACGGCGGTGTGCGCGTGCACCGCGTGCTGCTGGTCACGATGTGTCTGTCGGGTGCGCTCGCCGGACTGGGCGGCATGAACTTCGTGCTGGGCTACAAGGGTTACTACGAAGAAGGCTTCGCCGGTGGGGCGGGCTTCCTTGGTATTGCAGTCGCGCTGGTGGGACGTAATCATCCCTTCGGCATTCTTGGCGCCGCGCTGTTGTTCGCCACGCTGTCGCAGGGCGGACTCGCGGTGAACGCGATCGTGCCGAAGCAGCTCACCGATATTCTCACGGCGGTGGTGATTCTCGCCGTCGCCACGGCGGTGCCCGAAGTGCAGCAGCAACTGCGGGCGGCCGCGGCCAACGTGACCGCCGCGTTCTACCGTGAT
The DNA here is from genome assembly GCA_947475795.1 of Gemmatimonadota bacterium. Next base: position 3,756 of record CANJOX010000334.1, on the reverse strand, counting down.
GCGCGGAAGGGGGTGTCATGATTCTGCTCACCTTCCTGCTGCAGACCATTCGCATTGCGATTCCCTATTTGCTGGCGGCGGCCGGCGGTGTGATGTCGGAGCGCGTGGGCATCATCGCGCTCGGACTCGAAGGCATGATGCTGGCCGGCGCGTTCGGCGCCGCGCTGGGCAGCTACTACGGCGGCAGTCCATGGATTGGACTGGCGGGTGCCCTGGTGGCCGGCGCGATGGTGACGGCGGTGCTGGCGGTCGCGACGCTGCGCTACAAGGCCAATCAGGTGGTGGTCGGTGTGGCGATCAATCTGCTCGTGGTCGCCGCCACCCGGTTCTATCTGCGTCGCATCTTCGACAGCGCCAGTAACTCGCCGCGCGTGCCCGGCTTCGGGGGCGAAGGCACCAGTACCATGTTCGCCAGTTTCGTGAACCCCGTCGTGTGGATGGGACTGGCGGTGCTCCCCGTGCTGGCATGGGTGCTCTATCGCACGCCGTTCGGATTGCGGGCGCGCGCCGTGGGGGAGAAGCCGGAAGCGGCCGCATCGTTGGGCGTGGCGGTCACGCGCTTACGCCTGCAGGGATTGCTCATCGCCGGCTCGCTGGCGAGTCTTGGCGGTGCCTACCTCGCACTCGACCAGCACCAGTTCTCCGACAGCATGACGGCCGGGCGCGGTTTCATTGCGCTGGCGGCGGTGATCTTCGGTCGTTGGGAGCCGGTGCGCGTCGCGGTGGCGTGTTTCCTGTTCGCCGGAGCTGAAACGCTGCAAATTCAGCTGCAGGGCGCGCAGGTGATTCCCAGTCAGTTCGTGGAAATGATTCCGTACGTACTGACGATCATCGCCGTGGCGGGCGTCGTTGGACGGAGTGTCGCTCCCGCGGCGCTCGGCAAAACGGAGTGATCCTCCCCGTGATTCTCCCCGTGACGCTCCACGTGACGCTCCCCGCGTTACGGCAATTGCACGCTGCGCCTGCAGCGCCGCTCCTCCCCATGATGGTACGCGAGTGACCGCACCGACCCCACACGCCGACGAGCATCCGATCGACAGCGGAAAATCCGCGTTCGGCAAGCTCACGGTGTTGATGGTGACGGCGTTCATCGACATGCTCGGCATGCTGATGATTCTGCCGCTGCTCCCGTTCTACGCGAAGGATCTCGGCGCCGGCGGCTTCGTCGTCGGACTGCTGGTCAGTTCGTTCAGCGTGGCGCAGCTGCTCAGCGCGCCGATGTGGGGACGGTTCAGCGACAAGCACGGCCGCCGTCCGGCGCTGATGGTCGGCCTGGCTTCGAGCGCGGTCGCCTATGTGGTGTTTGCCTACGCCGATTCGCTCTGGCTGCTGCTGCTGTCACGCATCGTGCAGGGCGCCGGCGGTGGCACGGTGAGCGTGATTCAGGCGTACGTGGCGGATGCCACCCGTCCGGAAGATCGCGCCAAGAGCCTTGGATGGCTGTCGGCCGCCACGAATGCCGGTGTTGCGCTGGGCCCGGTGATCGGCAGCTGGGTACAGCACTGGGGACCGCATACCCCGGGGTTGATGGCGGCGGGCTTGTGCCTCATCAACATCGTCTTTGCGTCGAAGTATCTCACCGAAGTCCGCAAGCCCGTGGCCGATAACGCCGACGGATCGAAGCCGGTGCGAAAAGGATCGCGTGAAGCCGTGTTCCGCGTGCTAAGCCATCCCAGCGAGCCCGCATCGCGACTGGTGCTGATCTACGCGATCGCCATCGGAGCCTTTCAGGGCACCACGGCGATTCTCGCGCTGTATCTCTCGGCGCGGTTCGGCGTCACGGCCGACACGATCGGTTACTTCTTCATGTACATCGGCGTACTGAGCGTCGTGGTGCGCGCCCTGTTCCTGGGCAAGATCGTCGACCGTTTCGGCGAAGCGCGGTTGAGCCGATACGGTGTGGGGTTTCTCGCCGTCGGCCTGATCGGGATCTCGTTCGCACGTGATTACGTCATGCTGGCAATGGCGGTCGGACTGTTGCCACTCGGGACGGCGTTCACGTTCCCGTGCGTGACCGCAATGCTGTCGCGTGTGGTCTCGGGATCGGAGCGCGGATTGTACATGGGGGTGCAGCAAACCTACGGCGGCATCACGCGCGTCGGCTTTCCGATTCTGCTCGGGTTTGCGTTCGACACCTTCGGCAAGCAAAGTCCATTCTGGATCAGCGCGACGCTGGTGATGGCGACGCTGTTGTTGGGGCGGGATATGGAGCTCTATGCCCCTCGCGTGGCGAAGACGTCTTCATAGGGCCGGCGGCGCCCAATCCTCGAGCGGCACGACCACCGAACCCAACCGCATGAGCTCCATGCCCAATCGTCGTCTTTCCCTCGCCCTCCTCGCCGTCGCGCTCCTCGCGACGTCGGCGTTCACGATCCGCCGCCTCGGCTCGGCTCAGCCCCCGCTGGCCGATGTCATCTACGTGAACGGTCGCATCCTCACCGTCGACGCGACCGATCGGGTGGCGCAGGCCGTTGCCGTGGCGGGGAATCGCATCGTCGCCGTGGGCACGAATGCCGATGCGGAGCGTGCGGCCGCACCCAACGCGCGACGGGTCGATCTGCGCGGGCGCACGATGACCCCCGGCCTACTCGATGCGCATGTGCACTTCTCGGGCAGTGGCGCCGATCAGATTTTCGTGATCGACCTGAGCTACCCCATCGTGAAGAGCGTGGCCGACGCGGCGGCGGCGGTGCGGGCGAAAGCCGCCACGCTGCCCAAGGGCACGTGGATTCAGGGACGGGGATGGGATGAAGGCAAGCTGGCCGAACGTCGCCTGCTCACGGCCCGCGACCTCGATGCCGCGTCGCCCGATCATCCGGTGTACCTGACGCAAACCACCGGACACTACGGCGTGGCCAACAGCGTGGCGTTGCGCCTCGCGGGCATCACGAACACCACGCCCGATCCGCCGGCCGGCACGATCGATCGCGCCGCGGACGGATCGCCCACCGGTGTGCTGAAGGAAGGCGCGCAGACGCTCGTGCGGCGTCTCATTCCGCCGCGCACGGTGGCGCAGACGGAGCGCGGCATTCGCGAGATGGTGAAGGCGTTCAACGCCGAGGGGATGACGGGCGGCAAGGACCCCGGCATTTCGTCGCAGACGTGGGAGCTCTACCGGAAGATCATGGCCGACGATTCGCTCAGCGTGCGGATCTTCGCGCTCTGGACGGGCGGGCGCTCGGTGGAGGGGGCGAAGCGCGTGATCGCCGAGCATGCGGCGACCAGTCGGCCGTACGAGAGTACCGGTGATGACCGGCTCATCTCCGGTGGCGTGAAGTTGTACATCGACGGCTCTGGTGGCGCGCGCACCGCGTGGCTGTACGATGACTGGAACATGGGGTATCGCGACGTGGACCGCGGCAATCGCGGCTATCCCACTTCGGATGCCGACACGATCCGGTTACTCATTCGCCAGTACCACGATGCGGGGATGCACGTGTCGGTGCATTCGATCGGCGATCGCGGGATCGACTGGGTGATGGACAGCTACGATCAGGCCATGCGCGAGAATCCGAAGCACGGCCTGCGGCATGGCATCATCCACGCCAACATCCCGAGCGATCACGCCATCGCCGTGATGGCGCGGCTGCAGCGCGAGATGGACGCGGGCTATCCCGAACCGTCGGCGTCGTTCAACTGGTGGCTCGGCGACAGCTACGCCGGCAACTTCGGCGAGAAACGGGCCCTTCGTCTCAATCCGTTCAACACGTACCGCAAGAACGGCATGACGTGGGCGAACGGCTCCGACTTCGGCGT
>CANJOX010000333.1 GCA_947475795.1 Gemmatimonadota bacterium | reverse complement strand
CTCCAAGGCTGTCCCAGCATGGAGGGGCTCGACCTCGCCACGGTGGTGTCCACACGCGAGGCGTACTCCTGGGGCAGACCCGACGCGACCTACCACGTCGTGGCGTACGACTACGGCATCAAGCGCAATATCCTGCGTCTCTTCGAGGCTCACGATTGCCGCGTCACCGTGGTCCCGTCCGACACGGCGGCCGACCGCGTCCTCGCCATGAATCCCGACGGCGTGTTCCTCTCTAACGGCCCCGGTGACCCGGACGCCGTCACGTATGCCCCGGCGGCAATCCGAGAGATCGCGGCCAGCGAGATGCCCATGTTCGGCATCTGTCTGGGTCACCAGCTGCTGGGCCTTTCCTTTGGCGCTCGGACCGCGAAGATGCCGTTCGGGCACCGCGGCGGAAACCAGCCCGTGAAGGATCTGGCGACCGGGAAGGTGCTCATCACGTCGCAAAACCACGGCTTTGCCGTGGTCGGTTCAGCCGAGGGCGTGGAGGGGGCACCGGATCTTGCGGTCACGCACGTCAATCTCAACGATGGCACGGTCGAAGGGCTGCGCCACCGGACACTGCCGATCTTTGCGGTCCAGTATCACCCCGAAGCGGCGCCGGGCCCGCACGACGCGGTCCCCCTGTTCGATCAGTTTCTCGGCGCGCTCAGAAACCGCCGTCGGTCAAGTCACCCAAACGCTTGACTGATAAGCACTAAGGTCATACGTTCGCTGTCTTCGCTTGACCTTCGATGCGTGCCGGGCTCCACCGATTCAGGACCGGCACGTGGACATTTTGGTAGAGCCTATGACGAAAGCCGATCTGGTTGAAAACGTCACGGCGCGTATCGCGCGGACGGCCGGACCGACCATATCCAAGAAGGACTGTGCCAGGGTCGTCGATGCGTTCCTCGACGCCATCAAGGACGCCCTTCAGGAACAGAAGAACATCGAAGTGCGCGGTTTCGGCACCTTCAAGATCCGTCAGCGCAAGACCCGTATGGCGCGCAACCCGCGTACGGGCTCGCCCGTCGAGGTGTCCGCGCGTCCGGTACCGGTGTTCAAGCCCAGCAAGGAGCTGCGCGCGATGGTGGCCGGCGTCGACGAGAGTATGCTCGAGGACGACGACAACGAGGAGTAGGCACCACCATTCGGTCGCCTGTCTCGAGCGCCCCGCCCCGCGGGGCGTTTTCGTTGGTGTGACGGTCGATCCAGACGGCGCGCCATACGCTACCTTTCCAGCACTATGAGCATTCCCGTCCTGCTGTTCGCCTCGTACGCCGATACGTTCGGTACACGCCGTCTGGACGTGCCGATTGAGGCCCCGTGCGCGGTCGACGACATCGTGCGCGTGATCCGTACGCTCCCCGGTGGCGCGCGGCTCCCGGCGGAGCCACTCGTGGCCGTCAATCGCACCTGGGTGCGTGGTGATACGCCGGTCGTCGCGGGCGACGAAGTGGCGCTCATTCCTCCCGTGGCTGGGGGTTGAGGGTGACGGCGCGTATGGGCGAAACGAGCGCTTCCGGCGCGCAGGCCCCCTCCGAGGCCGGGGTCCTTCACGTGGCCATGGTGACAGCACCGATCGACGTGGCGGCGCTGCTCGCGGTGGCGCAGGCGCCCGGCGTCGGTGCCGTGTCACTGTTTCTGGGGACCGTACGCGACCTCAACGATGGTCGTGCCGTCAGCGGCATGGACTACGAGGCATATGAGGCGATGGCCGAGTCGGAGTTGCGCGCCATAGCACTGGAGACCTGCGCACGTATTCCGGGACTGCGGCTCGTGGTGGAGCATCGGACTGGGGCGTTGGCGATCGGTGACGCCAGCGTGGCCATCGTGGCGGCGCACGCGCACCGGGCGCAGGCCATGGACGGTGCCCGCGAGGTGATCGAGGCGCTCAAGCGACGGGTGCCTATCTGGAAGCGTGAACACTACCTGAGCGGGGAACGCACGTGGATCGATCCGACGCAGGGGAGCGCGTGAGCGCACTGACCGATGTCGGCCAGAGCGGGAGCGTCTCTGGGGAGTCGCTCGATCAGTTCGGGCGCAAAATCGAGTATCTCCGCATTTCCGTCACCGACCGCTGTAATTTCCGGTGCCAGTACTGCATGCCGCTCGAGGGGCTGCCGTGGCTGCCGAAGTCGGAGATCCTCCGATACGAGGAAATCGCGGATGTGGTGCGGCAGCTGGCGCCGCTTGGGCTGCGACGGCTCCGCATCACCGGCGGCGAGCCCACCATCCGGCCGCAGCTGCCGTCGCTGGTGCGCATGCTGCGCGCGATCCCCGGCATCGAGGACATCGCCCTGTCGACGAACGGCGTGAAGCTGCCGCAGATGGCGGCCGAGCTCGCCGATGCGGGGCTGGATCGCGTCAACATCAGCGCGGACTCCCTGCGCCCCGACCGGGTCGTGCAGATCGCGCGGCGAGATCTCAGTTTTGATCTCGTGACCGCGGCACGGGCGGCGCAAGCCGCCGGATTGGGGCCCATCAAGATCAACGTGGTCGTGATGCGCGGCATCAACGATGACGAGGTCGCCGACTTCGCCGCACTCACGCGGGACCACCCGTGGCATGTGCGCTTCATCGAGCTCATGCCGGTCGGTGAACTGCGCGAGCTGACCTTCGACCACGTCGTCCCCACGGATGAGGTGCTCGCACGCATCCGTGCCGTCGATGCCTTGCAACCCGATAGCGGCCCGGCACGCGGGAATGGGCCGGCGGTGTACTACCGATATCCGGGAGCGGCGGGCACGGTCGGGGTTATCACCCCGATGACGCACACGTACTGCGAACGATGCAATCGGGTACGATTGACCGCCGATGGCCGGTTGCGCACGTGTCTGTTCGGTGACCATGAAGTGTTGCTCCGTGAGGCGATCCGGAATGGAACGCCGCTTGCGCCCCTCTTCCGACAGGCACTGGCGGAAAAGCCCAAGGCGCACGAGTTACTGCAGATGCGGATCGGTGGACTGCGTGCGCTGAGCCAGGTTGGTGGCTGAGGCGGCCCGGCGCGGCGATAGCTGCGCTGAGCCCTCCGTGCCGGTTGTGTTGCTCGCCTTTGTGCAGCGATCTATGTTGCCTTCGCTGCTCCCTTTGCAGTAACGGTGCGCTGGTAACCGCCTAACGGCATTTTTGCTGGCACGCTGCTCTCTGCTTTCATCCACTTCGCTCGGACATCCGTTCGGAGAATCGGCACAACATGGTCAACAAGATCACGGTCGTTGGCGCGGGCAACGTCGGCGCCACGACGGCGCAACGCATCGCCGAAAAGTCCCTGGGACGCACGGTGGTGATGGTCGACGTCGTCGAGGGCATTCCGCAGGGCAAGGGCCTCGATCAGTGGGAATCGGCGCCGGTCGAGGGGTTCGACACGCGCGTCATCGGTACGAACGGTTACGAGGAGACAGCCGGTTCGGACATCGTCGTGATCACCGCCGGTATCGCCCGCAAGCCGGGGATGTCACGGGACGATCTGCTGAACACCAACGCCGGCATCGTGAAGTCCGTGTCGGAGCAGATCAAGGCGACGTCACCGAACGCGATCGTGATCGTGGTGTCCAACCCACTCGACGTGATGTGCTACGTCGCCAAGCAGGTCACGGGCTTCCCGCGCGAGCGCGTGATCGGCATGGCCGGCGTGCTTGACACGGCGCGTTATCGCTCCTTCATCGCCGAAGCGCTCGACGTGTCGGTGCGTGACATTCAAGCCATGGTTCTCGGCGGGCATGGGGACACCATGGTGCCGCTGATCTCGTACACCACCGTAAGCGGCATCCCGGTCACGCAGCTCATGCCGCGCGAGCAGCTTGATGCCATCGTGCAGCGGGCGCGGGACGGCGGCGCTGAGATCGTGAAGTACCTCAAGACCGGATCGGCATACTACGCGCCGTCGGCGGGTGCGGTCGAGATGGTCGAAGCCATCGTGCACGACCGCAAGCGCATCCTGCCGTGTGCGGCGTGGCTAGATGGGGAGTACGGCCTGTCGGGGCTGTACCTCGGCGTGCCGTGCAAGCTGGGCCGCAACGGTCTTGAGCAGATCCTCGAGATCGAGCTCACCGCCGACGAGCGCGCCGCGCTCGAGCGTTCGGCGCAAGCCGTGCGCGAACCGATGTCCGTGATCGCTCTCTGACTCTGACGGGACCGGCGCCTTCACTACGGTGAGGGCGCCGGTTTCTTCTTCTTCCCCCGCCTATGTACGTACTCTCGCGTTTCTGGCAAAGCACGATCGGCAAGAAGATCGTGATGGCGGTGACCGGGATCATCGGG
>CANJOX010000332.1 GCA_947475795.1 Gemmatimonadota bacterium | reverse complement strand
GCTCTCCATGAACCCGTACCGCGCCGTCACGCGCCAGAACCCGTGCGGCAGCGCCTCCACCGTGAGCCGCTCGGCGGGCGGCACCGTGGGTACGTTGCCAGAGAGGATCGACAGCAGAACCACCTGCTGATGCAGCGCCTTGTTGTGCTTGAGATGGTGGAGCAGCACCACGGGCGCGCCCTTCGTGTCGCCGGTGAGGAACACCGCCGTGCCGGGGACGCGCGGTGCCGGGCGACGGCCGAGTTCGTCGAGGAGGAGATCGAGCGGCAAGCCGGCGCGCTGCAGCAGTTGCAGCAACAGGTGCCGTCCCTTCTTCCACGTGGTCATCACGAGCAGCAGCACCACCGCCAGCGCGAGCGGCACCCAGCCGCCGGCCGCGATCTTGATGATGTTCGCGCCGAAGAACGCGAGGTCCACCACGAGGAAGCACGTGGCCAGCGCCACCACACGCCCCAGTGGCCACTGCCACCTGGTGCGCGCCACCACGGCGAAGAGCACCGTGGTAATCGACATCGTGCCCGTGACGGCAATGCCGTACGCGGCGCCCAGCGCCGCCGACGAGCGGAACGACAGCACGATCAGGACGGTGCCGACCATCAGCGCCGTGTTGATCTGCGGCATGTAGATCTGGCCGTACTCCTCGTGCGAGGTCTGCACGATGGTCATGCGCGGCAAATAGCCCAGCTGAATCGATTGACGCGCCAGCGAGAACGCGCCGGAGATCAGCGCCTGCGACGCCACGATCGCCGCGATGGTGGCGATGACCAGCACCGGCACCAGCGCCCACGCGGGGGCGAGCAGATAGAATGGATTGCTGACCGCAGCGGGCGAACGCAGCAACAGGGCACCCTGTCCGAAGTAGTTCAGCAACAGTGCCGGCAACACCACCATGAGAAACGCGCGGCGGATGGGCGTCTTGCCGAAGTGCCCCATATCAGCATACAACGCCTCAGCGCCGGTGACCGCCAGAAACACGGCCCCGAGCGCGATGAAGCCGTGCGTGCCGTGGTGCATCAGGAACGCCAGCCCGTACAGCGGATTGAGCGCGGCCAGCACCTGCGGCGTCTGCACGATGGAGGAGATTCCAAGCCCCCCGATCACCAGAAACCACAGCAGCGTGAGCGGACCGAAGGCGCGCCCCACGGTCGCGGTGCCGAATCGCTGCGCGGCAAACAGCCCCACGAGAATGACCAGCGTGATGCCCACCACGTACGGCGAAAAGGCCGGTGTGAGAATCTCGAGTCCCTCCACGGCGCCGAGCACGGAGATCGCCGGCGTGATGATGCCGTCGCCGTACAGCAGTGCCGTCCCGAACACGCCGAAGAGCACCAACACCATGCGACGCCGCGGGCCGATGCGGCCGGAGGTGTCCTGCAGCAGCAGCGCGAGCATGGCGAGCACCCCGCCCTCGCCGTTGTTATCGGCCTGCAGGATGAACACCAGATATTTGACCGCCACCACCAGCAGCAGCGCCCAGGTCATGAGACTCAGGATGCCGAACACGTTGACCGCGTCGGGGCTCAGTCCGTGGGAGGGGCCGAACGCTTCCTTGAACGCGTAGAGCGGACTCGTGCCGATGTCACCGTACACGACCCCGAGGGCCGCCAGCGTGAGGAGCGACAGGCGGCGCCGCGCGTCCGGCCCGGATGCCGCGTGCGCAGCGTGGGATGATTGCGTCATGGCCGGACGATCGTGCGCAGCCCATCAAGACCGCACAAAGACGCCGACCCCCAGCATCAAGATTTCACAAAGATGCGAGCGCGTCCATGTCCACCGCGGGGAGCTCGAGCGTGAAGCGGCTGCCGCCCCCTTCGCGTGGCGTATACGTCAGCTGACCACCCTGCAGCGTGGCCAGCCGGCGGGCAATCGACAACCCGAGCCCGGCGCCGTTGGCATCGCGGATGTCACCCGCGCGGTGAAACGGCTCGAAGATGCGATCGCGCTCGCTGTCCGGAATGCCCGCGCCCCGGTCCAGCACCACGAGGTGCACGACGTCACCGTCACGCTGCACGGCGATCTCGATCGGGGCCCCGGCCGGCGAGTACTTGTCGGCATTCTCGAGCAGGTTCACCAGAATGCGCAGCGACTGTGTGAAGTCGAGGCGGGCCAGCAACAGCGGTTCATCGGGGGGTAACCGCACCTCGATCACGCGGTGCGCCATCGCCCCTGACACGCGCTGCAATGCCGCCCCAAGTAGATCTTCCACCGCCGTGATCTGAGTGCGCACCTGCGCCGCGCCCCCTTCCAAGCGCGACAGGTCGAGCAGATCGACCACGAAGCGATTCAAGCGATCGGCCTCCTCTTCGATCACCGCGGCGCGGTCGTCACCTTCCAGGCGGATGGCATTGGCCAGCGCCTTGATCGTGGTCAGCGGCGTGCGCAGATCGTGGGACACCGAGGCGAGCAGCGCGTCCTTGAGCGTGTCGGCCTGCCGCAGGGCGTCCGTATGCGCGGCCTGTGCGACGAGCCGTGCGCGTTCAATGCCCAGCGCGGCGTAGTACGCCAGCGCGCGCAGCACGCGCTGACGCGACGGCGAGAGATCCAACCGCTCGTGTTGCTCGATGTGCACGACGCCGACCACCCGGTCGCGCACCCGCAGCGGCAGCACGAGGCCGCACGCGTCGCTCAAACCGGCCCCCTCGCTGACGTCGAGCGATCCGCCGGTCTCGCGCCCATCGGGGGGCGCCCCCACCCGCATGGAGCCGTCCCGCCGTTCGATCCCCACCCGCCCGTGATCGGCCACCCATTGCAACAGATGCGAACGGGTGGGCAGACCAAGATCGCGCCCCAACGGGACCGCGGGGGGCGCGTCCGGAGGCGCGTCCGAGGGCGTCGGCCGCGCCAGCGCACCGCGCTGTGCCACGAGCTGGAGCGCGCCGCCCTGCTCGGGCACGGCATGGATGCGGCAGCGATCGATCCCGAGCATCTCCTGCATCACGCCGGCGATGGCATTCAAGGCGTCGGTGGCCGGGCCGGCGTTGAGCGTTTCCGCGCCGAGGATGGCGAGCCGGTCGATCTCGGCAGCCCGCGCCCACGCGGTGCGCGCCTCTGCCTGCGCCACCGACAGCAGATGCGCCGCGACGGCGCTCGTGATGAGCAGCGCCACCAGCACGAGCCAATCGCGCGGATCGGCCACGACCAGCGAGTGGAGCGGCGCGACAAAGAAGAAGTTGAAGCAGAAGAACGAGACCACCGACAGCAGCAGCCCGACGCGCCGTCCCGCCCGCGCACTGGCGGCGAGAATCAGCAGCAGATAGGCCAGCACCACGTGCGCCTTGTCGAGCGCCGGGCGCAGCGGCAGCAGTCCGGCCGTCACGACGGCCAGCGCGAGGAACCACCGGAGCAGTGGCGGAGACGGCATACGTCGAAGCTACCGACCCGCCGCGGCGGCCGCGCCCCTCGTGCCCCGCCGCGACACGCCCTAGCTTGCGCCGTATGCTCTCCAGCGCAGCACCGTTGGCGACGGCGTCCCCTCCCGTCGTGCTGGTGATCGACGACGAGCCGTCCATCCGGTCGGTCATCCGCGCGGCGGTCGAGTCCGAAGGGGGCGTGGTGTACGAGGCCGCGACCGCGCGCGCCGCGCTAGAGCTCGCGCGCAGCGCGAGGCCGTCGCTGATCGTGCTCGATCTGGGGCTGCCGGACGCCGACGGTGGCGACGTCTGCCGCCGGCTGCGCGAGTGGTCCGCCACGCCCATTCTGGTGCTGTCGGCGCGTCACGACGAGACGGAAAAAGTGCGCCTGCTCGACGCCGGTGCCGATGACTTTTTGACCAAGCCGTTCAGCACGGCGGAATTGCAGGCCCGCCTGCGCGCGCAGCTGCGGCGTGCCACGATGGGTCCGGTGCGCGGCGGCGACGTGCCGTATGCCTGCGACGGCTTGACCGTGGATCTGGCGCTGCGCGCCGTGGCGCGCGACGGGCGCGCGGTGCATCTCACGCCCACCGAGTGGGACTTGCTGCGCACGCTGGTCATGGCCGCCGGCCGGACGCTCACCCATCAGCAGCTCTTCGATGCGGTGTGGAGCCGCTCGCACGGCGACGCCCAGCAGTACCTGCGGGTGTACGTGGCCAATCTACGGCGGAAGATCGAGCGGGATCCGGTGCGCCCCGCGCTCATCGTGACCGAGCCCGGCGTGGGGTACCGGATGGCACTGCCGGCGTAACGCCGGCGCACACCCGTGCCGCCGATTCCGCGCGCGCGTGGTTACCATTCCCGTATGTGGGTGCATCGACGTCTCGCCGCGCTGG
>CANJOX010000331.1 GCA_947475795.1 Gemmatimonadota bacterium | reverse complement strand
CAATCCGCTGCTGGACTACCAGGTCAAGCGCGACCTATACCTGCGGGAGGGCGTGGGGGAGTACTGGGTGATCAATCCCGGCGCGCGCAACGTGTCCCGGTGGCGTGGGCGGGACGATCCCGGCGAGGTGCTGAGCAAGACGGTTTCGTGGCAGCCGGAAGGGATGTCGGTGCCGTTCGTCGTTGACTTGGCGGGGTTTTTTCAGGCGGCTGGGAGGTGAGGTGAAAGCTGTTCGCTGCCAACTGCGAACTGCAAACTCCCGAGTAAGCAGGAAGGAGGGTATCAGGAAAGAGGAGGCAGGAGGTGCGCGGTCCACCTCTCTCCTGCCCCCCGATACCCTCCTTCCTGCTCACTAGGGAGTTTGCAGTTGACCGCCCTACTTCATCACCCGCACCACCCAATCCGCCAACGCCCCCAGCACTTCGCGCCGTACCCGTGTGTCCTTCAGCGACGTGTAGCCCGCCGGCGCGCCGGAGGGATCGACCAAGAACAGATGGTTCGTGGCGGGGAAGTGGCGCACCGTCACGCGTGTGTTGCCGCTGCTCTTGAGCACAGTGGCAACGGAGTCGGCTTGCTCTGGGGTGACCTGCTGGTCGGTGTTCCCTTGCAGCACCAGCGTGGGTTGCTTCACGCGGCGCAGTGCGGCGGAGGGCTCGGTCTTCATGAAGAAGCCCATCCACGGGTTGGCGGCGGCGAGGGAATCGAGGCCTTTCGGGATGGTGCGACGAATGGAATCGCGCTGCGGTTCGGTGAGCGCCGTGGCCGCTTTGATGGCGTTCTCGTTCTGGAATTCGAGGATGCGACGACCGTTGTACGCGGGGCCGGCCAGCAGGGCGATGGCGCGCACGGTGGGGTCCTTCGCGGCGACCATCGGCGCGATGAGGCCGCCTTCGCTGTGGCCGGCGAGGGCGATGCGCGTGCCGTCGATATCGGCGCGCGTGCGCAGATACGCCACCGCCGACGCGACATCGTCGGCGAAGTCAGCGCTGGTGGCGTTGGCGCGCGATGCGGCGCCGCCGCTGGCGCCCACGCCGCGGTCGTCGAACCGCAACACGGCGATGCCGCGTCGGCCGAGGGTGTCGGCGATGTCGCGGAACGGTGCGTAGTTCGGCACGATGCTGATGCGCGAGTCGCGGTCCTGCGGGCCACTCCCGCTGACGGTGACGACGGCGGGCATCTTCGCCGCGGCGTTGCCTTGGCCCATCGGACGCGTGAGCGTGCCGGCCAGCGTGTAGCCACGCGAGGTAGGGATGACCACGTCTTCGGCGGTGTACGGCGCGTTGGCCGGGGCGCCGTAGTCGATCGTGGCCGGTGCGTTAGACGCACTCGCGGCACCGGTGGTGCGCACCACGCGCAGATTCTGCGCGGGGATGAACATTTCGCGCGGGCCACCGTTGGGGTCCCACAAAATGCGCACGGCCATCCCCGCAATCGAGAACACGGTGGTGTCCCCCTGCTCGGCCACGGTCGCCGTGATCGTGCGGCCACCGTTGGTGAGGAACACGGGCAGCGTGGCCTTCTTCGCGCCGCGCGCATGATCGGCCATGAGCGCGGTGTGCAGTACGCTGTTGCCCACGAGGGCCACGGCGCCGGCGGCGCTCAGCAGCGCCTGCTCGTTGGTGGTTCCATTGGCCGAGATCGTGAGCTTGGCGCTGTCACCGACCATGTTGACCACGATGTTCTGGGTGGGCAGGCCGGTGGTCGGGGAGCCGGGCGCGAATACGGCGAGCGTGAGACGGCCGGGGGTGGTGTTCGTGTGCTGCTGTTCCCAGCGCATGACTGGTGCGCCGCGCATGGTGAGCAGCCCCACGATCGACGACGGCCCTGGCGTGATGACTTCGGTGCCGAGGGTATCGATGCTGCGCAGGTACACGAAGTGATACGCGGGCGCTGATTGCGCGCGAGCGGTCGTGGCGAGCACGGCGCCGAGGATGAGTGCGATCACTGCCAGCAGCACGGCAGTCACGCCGGCGCGACGCGAGCGTTGGAAGATGAGGTGCAGCATGGCGGCGTTCGGTGCGAGTTATGAGGACTCGTGGTCGACATCGTCGACCGGGGGATTGCGATCAGCCGGAGCCCGCGTCGACCCGCGCCCGGCATCCCGGAGCGCGCGTCGGAGCAGGAACTCGATCTGTCCATTCACGCTGCGCAGGTCATCGTTGGCCCACCGCTGGACGGCGTCGAGCACATCACGGTCCACGCGAATGAGAAATGACTTGCGTTCAGCCATGCGCCGCCGCTCCCGTGCTCAGGAGTAGAGCGTTCCGGTGTTGACCACCGGTTGGGCGGCGCGATCGGAGCAGAGCACCACGAGCAGATTGCTCACCATCGCGGCTTTCCGTTCGTCGTCGAGCGTGACGATCTCTCGTGCCGAGAGCGCGTCGAGCGCCATTTCGACCATGCCGACGGCGCCTTCGACAATCGTCTGACGGGCGGCGACGATCGCGCTCGCCTGCTGCCGTTGCAGCATCGCCGCCGCGATCTCGGGGGAGTACGCCAAGTGACTGATCCGCGCCTCGAGCACTTCGACCCCCGCTTTGGCGAGCCGGTCGTGCAACGCTTCGAGCAGGCCCTTGGAGATTTCCGTCGGGTGCGTGCTCAGCGCGATGGCGTCGTCGCCGTGGTGATCGTACGGATACGCCGACGCCAGCGCGCGGACCGCCGACTCGCTCTGCACGGCAACGTACTGCACGTAGTCGTTTACCTCGAAGGTGGCTTCGGCGGTATCGATCACCTTCCAGACGACAATGGCCCCGATCTCGACGGGATTGGAGCGGGCATCGTTCACCTTGAGCTTGTTGGTCTCGAAGTTCCGGATGCGCAGGGAGACGGCCGCCTTGGTCATGAACGGATTCGTGAACCAGAGGCCGGGCGTTTTGGCGGTGCCCTTGTAGGTACCGAACAGCGTGAGGACTTTGCCTTCGTTGGGCGCGACGGTGAACAAGCCCGGCATGCACAGGGAGGCGAGCGTCATGAGCAGCACGCCGCCGCCGGCCACGAGCCCGTGTTCGGCGCGGGCGCCCGTGTAGAAGACGAATCCGCCGACAAGGATGGCGACACCGATCAGAACGGCTATCGGGATGCCCGGGGAGGGCCGGGCCTGGATTTCGCGAAACATGACGTGCCTCGAGGGAGAAGTTGGTACTGAAGTGATATCACTTCGGTATCTCCCTACGCAAGCACCCTGTGTGCGGTTTCAGGGCGGTGCGGGCTGGACCTCGGGCCGACCGCCCACCACGGCGTCGCTTGCACGGCCGTCGAAAAAACCAGTCTTGCGAGGGAGGGAACGCGGAGCAATAGTCGCCTGCTTGAGCCCCGTCCCCTGTATCTGGAGAGCCTGTCGTGAACCGATTTACCCTGCGGTTGGTGTTTGCCGCCGCCGTTCTGCTACCCTGTGTCTCCGCCGGTGCGCAACCGGCCCGTCCTGTTGCCCGCGCGGCAGCACGTCCTGCGACCATTGAATCACTGGCCGCCCCGTTTGACACCGGTGCGCTCTCGGCGATCAAGTGGCGCGAGATCGGCCCGTTCCGTGGTGGTCGCTCGGCGGCGGTGGCCGGCAGCGTGGCCCGTCCGAAGGAATACTGGATGGGGACCGTGGGCGGCGGCGTGTTCAAGTCGGTCGATGGCGGCGACAACTGGATGCCGATGACCGACAAGTACTTTGGCGGGACGATCGGCAGCATCGGGGTGGCGCCCAGCAACCCCGACGTCGTGTACGTGGGCGGCGGCGAGTTCACGATTCGCGGCAACGTGTCGCACGGCGATGGCGTCTGGAAGACGACCGATGGCGGCAAGACGTGGACGAACATCGGCCTGAACGACACGCGGCAGATCTCGCGCCTGCTGGTGCATCCCACCAACCCTGACATCGCCTACGTGGCGGCGCAGGGACATGCTTGGGGTGCGAACGCCGAACGCGGCGTGTTTCGCACCAAGAATGGCGGGAAGAACTGGACGAAAGTGCTGTTCCGCGATGATTCCACCGGCGCGGCGGACCTCGCCATGGATCCGAGCAACCCGAACGTGCTGTACGCCGGCTTCTGGCAGATGCATCGCAAGCCGTGGATGCTGGTCTCGGGGGGCAAGGGCTCGGGGATGTTCAAGAGCACCGATGGCGGCGACACGTGGATCGAGATCACCAAGCACAAGGGTTTGCCCGCCGGCCTGTGGGGCAACATCGGCATTACGGTGAGCGGCGCCAACACGCAGCGCATCTATGCCCTCATCGAAGCTGATGAGGGCGGCGT
>CANJOX010000330.1 GCA_947475795.1 Gemmatimonadota bacterium | reverse complement strand
GTGCGCAGCAGGGAGTTCGGTGCGCCGAGGGCCGAATCCACAGTGCTCGTGAAATCACGCAGCTCGTACTGCGCACCGAGCGACGCACTCACCGAGCGACGCACGCGCGGTATGCGCCATGTGCTCGAACCCGTCACGAAGCGACGACGACGCGCAATGAATCCCAGCGTCGTCCCCGAGTCGTTCACCGCGCGGAAGGTGCCATCCCACTCCTGCTGCGCCGACACATCCAGCACTTGAATGCCGAGACCCGCGTAGCGATACGACGCGAACGCATCCGTCTCGCGGAGCTGCGGTTGCATCAGCGCGTTGGCCGTCCACGAATGGCGCCCCAGAATGTCGACGCCACTGGTGGACGCGCCGTACGTCGCGCCACCGTTGCGTCCTTCACCAACCAGCGGCATCCAGTAGCGCGGCACCAGTTGACGCAGCGGCGCATACCCTGTGGCTACGGCCGACCGCGCACGATCACCCAGTTCGGCCGCATTCGGCACCGACCGATCGGTCTCGTTCGTGCGCGGATACCACCTCGAGCGCGCGATCACACCGGTGGTGTCGAGCGGCGCCCACGACACGTGATACCCGTCGACACGATAGAACAATGCGGCCACGCGCCTTCCGTCGGGCGACACCGTGGGATCGAACACGCCGCTGCTCACCGACGACACCACGCGCACATCATCGCGCTCCTCGCGCCATCGCATCGTGTCGACCGGTGCACCCGGCGCCGCGATCGGCGCCGTCTCGAGCTGCGAGCGCCCGCTCCGATCGCTCACCCACACCAAGCGCTTGCCATCGGGCGTGAAGCTCGGACTCGCGAACACCCCGCGCGCACCCGCCACCGCGATCTGGAGCTCGCCACTCACATCCATCACCACCACGCGCTGCTCACCGGTGGGGAGCAGCTGTACCGCGGCGATGCGCTGTCCGTCGGGCGACCAGCGCGGCTCGGCCCATCGCTCCGACAGCACGTCGGGCGTGATCGGCACAATGCTTTCCCCCGTCGCACTCACCCTCACCAGGCGTGTGCGATCAGCGCCGAGTTGCACCGCCACGATACTGCCGTCGGCCCGCACATCGGGCTGCGACAGTCGGGCGCCTTTCGTGAGCCGCACTGCCCCACCGCGATCTGCGCCACGCGAGCGATACAGATCCGAGCGCATGGTATACAGATCCATCCGCTCCAACTGCGCGAACACCATCGCGCCGTTGGCGTCTCCGGGTACGGGGGCGTTCACGTCGAGCGTATTGCGCCACGCGAGGCGGCGTGGTTCACCCACGTCGGGTCCCCCAACCCGCGCGATATAAAGCCCGGTCACATCGCGGCCGTTGCTGGCGCTCCATGCGATCGAATCGGTACCCACCCAACGCGGCGCGGTGGCGTACCACCCATTAGCGCTTACCGCCTGCCACACGCTGTCGCCTGGCAGCGCGGACGTGACGCGCCGCAGCGAGTCGGTCATGCGCGCAAAAAGACTGTCGAACGACGCACCGAACGCCAGGCGACTGTTTCGGCTCAGCAAAAAGGGCACCACGTTCGCGGCCGTGATATCCACGAAGCGCCTGATGCTGCCGTCGCGCTGCCTCGCCGACTCACTCATCAGGAGCGTTCCCCATCCATAGGCGGTCTGTCCGCCAGGAAACTGCGAGGTGGACAAGCTCCACCGCGGCGGTCCCGGCACAAACGCATCGCGCACCGCCGTCCGTGCAATCATCGGAAAGTCGGTGCTCACGCTGCGCCCGCTTCCCGTGAGCTTCGACTCGTAGTGCACCGCCACGCCTTCCTTCACCCAGCTCGGCGTTAACGCATTCGGGAACAACAGCGGATTGCGACCAAACACCGCACGGCCCACGGACCACGCTCCACGCGCGCGGTCGATCTGAAAGATGTGCGCCATCTCGTGGGTGATCACCACGCGCAGCCACTCGTCATGAAAGCGCAATTCGCGCAGCGCAATCGGCGGCACGGCGTAGATGACCACGCGATTGGTGGGAAACACCTGCGCGTACCCGTTGCTCGCGTCGACGTTGTCGGCGATGAGCAGATCCACCGGGCCCGCGGGCGGCGCCAATTCACGCGACAACTGCGCGTAGGCCGTCTCCGCCAGCAACGCCGCGCGACGCGCCAAGGCTTCCTGGTCAGGGCGAAAGTGCACGCGAACGTGCGGCATCGCGATCGTACGCATGGCGCCGCGGGGATCAACCTGCGCGCTGGCCGCCGGCGCGCGCGCCACCAGCACACACAGCAGCATCACCACGCGGATCACCACGCGGATCGCCATGCGGATCGCCATGCGCCGCATCCGAGGCCTCACGGCTGCAGGACGGGCGTAAAGATCCGGAAGTAGCGTTCGAGTCCCACCACGAGCCCCTCGGCATACTTCCGCTGGAAACCCACATCACGCATCGCCGCTTCCTGCTCAGGCAGCATAAGAAATAATCCTTCAGCGAGCACCGATGGATACCACGTGGGCCGGGCGACGGCGAGGTTCTGGTAGTGCACGCCGAGGTCGCGCAACCCGAAACGCTTCATGAGCTCTTCCTGCACCGGACGGGCGAGCGGCTCGCTGTGCTGATGATAGAAGAGCGTGCTCGTGCCGTTGGCGGTGAACGGATTCACCCCATCAGGGAGCGCATTCAGGTGCACCGAGATGAACGCATGCGCATTGGCCCGACGCGCCGTGACACCGCGCTCGGTCAGTCCGACCGGCGCCAGCGAGTTCCGCGTCATCACCACGTTCGCACCGCGCGCGCGCAGGAGCGCAGCGACCTGTTCACCCACCGGAAACACGGCGTCCCCTTCGTACAGACCGGTCGGTCCCGTCGCGCCGGCAGGAGGATGGCCGGGATCGACGGCGATCGTGAGACCGCGAAGCGGGTTCGTCGCATCGATCAGCGGCGGCCGACGCACGCGCAACACGAACTGCCGCTGACGCTCGTCCCAGATCGACTGCCAGCCGAACACCGGCTGCGACAACGTGAAGGTGATCCGTACGCGATCGCTCGTGATCTGCTCCCAACTGATGCGGCGCACCAGCGTGTCGTTGCCGAAAATCGGTGAGATCTCAGGATTGGCCTGCACGCCATACAGGGTGAGCACCAGCGTGCGTCCATCCGGCTCTACCAGGTGAGCCGGGCGATCACCGGTGGAAATGGCCACATCGACCCACTCGGCGCTGGGCGTCACGCGAAAACCACCCGTCACGCGTCGCGGCATCGCGGTACCGGCAGGAAGCACCACGAGATCATCGCTGTCCACCCACACATCGAGCGTACCATCGAGGCGGATGCGCGTGAAGCCTTGAGCGCGTCCCGTGACTTCCACGATCGTGCCGTTCAGCAACATCCACTTGTAGGTGCCATCCGCGATCGTGCGCGCATTCACCACGCGGTCGGTATCACTGCCGATCGTCGAGGTGCCGCGCAGCATCGCCAGCACACGCGTTTCGGCAGGCAGCGCACGCACCAGCGGCACGTTCAGGCGCACGGTGTCGGCGCCGCGCAGCGCAATCAGTCGTGGCGCGTGGGCGCTGTCGGCCAGTAAGCGCGCGGCGATGTCGGTGGCGAACACCGCAGACAGGTCCTCGCCGCTGGCCGCGGCTGCGTCGGCACTCGGAATGCCGGCAAGGCCGTTACCGCGAATCAACGGCCGCATCACACTGTCGCTGCCCTGCACCATCACCCTCGCATTCGCCGGCGCCCGCAGGCTGACCCGCACGTACTCGTCGCGCTTGGCCCACACCCCGCGCACCGGCACGACCGAGCTGCTGTCCACCCGCAGCGTGCCCGTGCCAGGCAACGGCGTACGCACCGGCAGTCGGATTTTCACCGTGCGACGGACGGTGTCGGCAGCCCGCGCCACCACCAACTCGTATCGCAGCGCACCGGCCGGCGGGTTGGGAAGCCACGCCAGAAACGCCCCGTTGGGTGCGACCGGTACCGGCTGGCCGTTGATCGCGAGTGACACATCGCCGGTACCGAGGCTCCCCAGCACAAAGTTGGAATCGCGGCTGGTCAGCAGCTGGTTGTCGGCAGGGTAGCGTACGCGCACCTCGATCGGCGCACCGCGCACCACGGGCACAGCGGGCAGCCCCGACACGACCGCCGGAGGCGCCACGATCGGCTTCGGAGGCGCCACCGGGAATGTCGGGCGGGCGCAGGCACCCGCCAGGAGCGCCGCGCCGAACAGTACGAGCGAACGGGGCCTTGGCATCGGTCCGATGGAGTTCATCATCCCGTCGAAGCTGACGGTTG
>CANJOX010000329.1 GCA_947475795.1 Gemmatimonadota bacterium | reverse complement strand
TGGCACGCGCCTCGGTGAGAAGATCGTCGACGAACGCGTCACGCTGCTCACCGACCCCGCCGACCCGCTCATCCTCGGGTCACCGTTCGATGGCGAAGGGATGCCCACGGGGAAGCAGACGTGGGTGCAGAACGGCGTGCTCAATCAGCTGGCGTACAACCGCTTCTGGGCCAACAAGCAGGGCAAGTCGGCCACCGGCGGCGCACAGTCGCTGCGCATGGCGAGTGGCAAGGACACCATCGAGTCGATGATCGCCAGCACCACGCGCGGCGTGCTCGTCACGCGGTTGTGGTACCTGCGTCCGCTCGACGCGCGCACGCTCATGTACACCGGGCTCACGCGCGACGGCACGTTCCTGATCGAGAATGGCAAGATCGCGCGTTCCATCAAGAACTTCCGTTTTAACGACTCGCCGTTGTTCATGTTGAACAACCTCGAAGGCGTCGGCACGGCCGTGCGTACCGCCGGCGGTGAAGGCGGCCCCGGGGTCGCGATGCCCCCCATCAAGGTGCGCGACTTCAACTTCTCCAGTTCGTCGGACGCCGTATGACGGCGGCAGGCGGCACGCGCCGCGGTCAACGGTCGGTGCGTGTCTTCCTGCTGCTGTTCGTCCTCTGGTCTGTCTATCGGGCCGGACCACGGCCGAGCGTGGACTGGAATGAGCCAAGCACGTATCCGACCGCGATACAGGTGGTTGCGTCGGGGCTGCCCGACAGCCTCGCCGCGTTTCCGGCGTGGTTCACGGCCCAGGAGCGCGCGGCGGGCGTGACGGACCCCGATGTAGCGAAACGCGTCGTCTTCGCTGACAGCGCGAAGCCCGCGAAGACGGCGTGGAGTGTGGTGTATATCCACGGCTTCTCCGCGACCCGTCAGGAAACGTCACCGCTCAGTGAAGACGTCGCGCGCGCGCTCGGCGCCAACCTGTACGAAACGCGTCTTCGCGGTCACGGCCTCCCCGGCGACTCGCTCGGCAACGTGCAGGCACGCGACTGGATGAGCGACGCCGCCTTCTCGCTCGACGTGGCGTCGCGGCTTGGCGACTCGGTGCTGGTGATCGGGACCAGCACCGGCGGCACACTCGGCGTCTGGCTGGCCAGCCTACCCAAACCGGTGCGCACCCCACTGCAGGCGCTCGTGCTGGTCTCGCCCAACTTCGGCCCCAAGGATCCCGCTGCCGGCCTGCTCACGCTGCCGTGGGCACAGGTCATCCTGCCACGATTCATTCCACAGCGGGAATGGGTCGCGAAAAACGAAGAGCAGAAGCGCTTCTGGACCATGCGGTACCCGTCCACCGCGCTCTTCCCGATGCAGGCGCTGGTCGAGCACGTCCGCGACGCGGCGCTCACCGGCTACGACGTGCCCACCCTCGCGTTCTACCACGAGGGGGATCAGGTGGTGGACGCGGCGCGCACGGCCACGTGGCTTGATGCCGTGGACGATGAGGGGCGCGTGAAAACCGAGCGCGTGACGGTCATCCCGAGGGCCGGCGAAGACGGCCACGTGATCGCCGGGCGCATTGTGGCCCCGAGCCAAACGGCGGCGTTCCGCGACCGCATTGTGGCCTTCGTGCGGCGTCGGTAACACCGGCGCCGGCGATCGCACCGATCAGCCGTCGCGAAGCCTGATCAACCCTTCCTGCGCCACCGACGCCACCAGCGTGCCGTCCTGCGAAAAGATCTCGCCGCGCACGAAGGCGCGGGCGCCGGCCGCGGCGGTGCTCTCCATGCTGTAGAGCAGCCACTCGTCGGCGCGGAAGGGCCGGTGCATCCACAGCGTGTGATCGAGCGACGCCAGCTGCAGCCGCGGATCGCGGTACGACACCTGATGCGGCAGCAGTGCCGTGGGCAGCAAGCCGTAGTCCGAGGCATACGCCACGATCGCCTGGTGCATGATCGGGTCGTCGGGGAGCGTCTCCACCACCCGGAACCACACGAACCGTGACGCGCCGCGCGACTCGTCGGTACCGGGCACATGGGAGGTGAACGAGCGGAAATCGATCGGCCGGTCCTGCGTGAGCACGGTGCGCAGTTCCGGCGGCAGCACTTCGGCCCGCTCGCGGATCTGATCGAGCTCCGGCATCAGATCTTCCGGCGGCGGCACGTCGGGCATCCGGCTCTGATGCTCCATACCGTCAACCTGCACGTGAAACGAGGCCGAGAGATGAAAGATCGCTTCGCCGTGCTGAATGGCGGTCACCCGGCGGCTGGTGAAGCTGCCACCATCGCGCGGGCGGTCCACGAAGAACACGATCGGCGCCTTGAGATCGCCGGCGCGCAGGAAGTACCCGTGCACCGAGTGCGCTTCCCGCGCGTCGTCGACGGTCCGTCGCGCCGCGACCAGCGCCTGCGCGAACACCTGACCGCCAAACACCCGGCCGGTCCCGAGATCACGGTTCTGGCCGCGATAGATATTGACCTCGAGCTTCTCGAGCTCGAGCAATGACAGCAGATCATGGACGACGCTCATGACCGCAATATGGGCCACCGGGATGCCGCGCGCACGCCGCCCCCGGGCTCGCGGGGGCCGCCGGGGTAGGTCCACGGCCGGGACCGATTAGCTTTCAAGGCTATGTCCCAACGTCCTGACTCCATGGAAGCCAGCATCAGTCTGTCCGAGCGCGTGCGCGCGGCGACCGAGCTGCTCGAACAGTTCGCCGTCAACCGGGCCGAACTGCTCGATCTCACCGACGACGACCGCAACCGTCTGCTCAAGGCCGCCGGCGAAGTGTCGCGCCCCGACGCCATCTTGCGCCGTCAGATGGTCAAGGCGACCAAGCGGAAGAAGCGCGTGGAGAAGACGATGCGCGTGCAGGAGGCCGAATCCCAGCTGCAGGAAACCGGCATCCGCCGACTGCGCCGCCAAACGGTGTTCACGACGCCCAACTATCTGCCGCCGGCCTCCGACGAGCAGGTCACGGTGGACGCCGAACCCGACTTCCGCGAAGCGCTGGAAGAGCAGCACTGCTACGTGTGCAAGCGCAACTTCACCGTGCTGCACCACTTCTACGATCAGCTCTGCCCCACCTGCGCCGAATTCAACTACCGGAAGCGCGGCGAACTGGCCGACCTCTCGGGACGCACCGCCCTGCTCACCGGCGGCCGCGTGAAGATCGGCTATCAGGCCGGCATCAAGCTGCTGCGGTCGGGCGCGCGCCTTATCGTGACCACGCGCTTCCCGCGCGACTCCGCCGCACGCTACGCCGCCGAACCGGACTTCGAACAGTGGTCGCATCGCCTCGAGATCTTCGGACTCGACCTGCGCCACACACCGAGCGTGGAAGCGTTCTGTCAGCACCTGATGGAAACGCACGACCGGCTCGACTTCATCGTGAACAATGCCTGTCAGACGGTGCGGCGTCCGCCCGACTTCTATAAGCACATGATGGACGGCGAGACGGCCGCCCTCAGCAGCATGCCCGAACAGGTGCGCAAGCTGCTGGGCGCGTACGAAGGGGTGCGGGGCTATCACATGCTCCCGGGATCCACCGACGCCGAGGACGGCGAGATGCTCACGCCGAAGACCCTGCCGCGCGCGTTGGCCGAGGTCGCGGGCATCACGCACGCCGCCGAACTGTCGCAGGTGGCGCTGTTGCCGGAAGAGCACACCGATCGCGGCCACCTCTTCCCCGAGGGGAAGCTCGATCAGGACATGCAGCAGGTGGATCTGCGGGACCGCAATTCCTGGCGGTTGCTGATGCATGAAGTGCCGAGCGTGGAGCTACTCGAGGTGCAGCTGGTCAACGCGATCGCGCCGTTCCTGCTCAACGCGCGGCTCAAGCCGCTCATGCTCCGCACGCCGGATCGCGACAAGCACATCGTGAACGTGTCGGCGGTGGAAGGCCAGTTCTATCGCAAGTTCAAAACCACGCGTCACCCGCACACGAACATGGCCAAGGCCGCGCTCAACATGATGACGCGTACCTCGGCCGCGGACTACGAGTTCGACGGCATCCACATGAACGCGGTGGACACCGGCTGGGTGACGGACGAAGATCCCGTCCACATCGCGGAAAAGAAGGTGGCGGAGCACCGCTTCCATCCGCCGCTCGATATCGTGGACGGCGCCGCCCGCATCGTCGATCCGATCATCGACGGCATCAACACCGGCGAGCATGTGTGGGGCAAGTTCCTTAAGGACTACCGCCCCACCGACTGGTAGCCGCGCACCGTCCGGTGCGCGGCCCCGGCGTGCCGTCCTACTTCACGCGGATCGTTTCGGCGTAGAGCAGATCACCGGTGAGGGCGTCGAAGAACTGGAAAATCACCTGCGGGTGCGG
>CANJOX010000328.1 GCA_947475795.1 Gemmatimonadota bacterium | reverse complement strand
TTGCGCATGCTGGGCGGCACCACGAGCATCGCCGACATGGTGAAGAACACGGAGCGCGGCATTCTGGTCACGCGCTTCTGGTACATCCGTGGCGTGGACCCGCGCACGATTCTCTACACGGGGCTCACGCGCGACGGCACGTTCCTGATCGAGAATGGCAAAGTCACGCGCCCGATCAAGAATTTCCGCTTCAACGAATCGCCGATCTTCTTCCTGAACAATCTGGAAGCGATGGGGCCCACGATCCGCATCAACGCGTCGGAAAACCTCGGTGCCGGCGGGGCGGTGTATATGCCGCCGATCAAGGTGCGGGACTTTACCTTCAGTTCGTTGTCGGATGCGGTGTAGGGCGGGGGATCGCTAACTGCCAAAAGCTTAGGAAGCAGGAAGGAGGGTGTCGGGATGGAGGAGGCAGGGGACCACGCGCGGTTCGCCTGCACCCTCCGCCCTGACACCCTCCTTCCTGCTTCCTAAGCAGTTGGCAGTTTTAGGTAGTCAGACCGCGTTCACGAACGCGCACCCGGCTTCCGCCGCCATCACGTTCGCAAATATCCCCGACGGCTGCATGATCAGCCCGGGCACCAGGAACGTCTTCGCCTTCTCGCGCGCGGCGGCCGGCGACAGTTTGTCCTGCTTCGCCACGATCGACACCATCTGACGGAAGGCCAGGTTGCAGCCGAGGGCGATGGCCCCCTTGGCGATCTGCTTGTCGAGCAGGTAGTTGGACGTCGACGACTTCGGATCGGTGGAGGGGGTGGACAGCATCGGATTCACCGTCGTCCACTTCTTGCCCTTATCGTCCCGGATCTTGAGCGACTTCCCCAGGCCGTAGGTGGCCCAGAAGTCGTTGTTCATGGCCAGCGGAATGGCGGCATGCCGGATCACGATCACCGTGCTCAGGTCACCCGGCGACAGTTTGAGGACGTCGGTGTATTGCTGACCCCAGATCCCCGCGCGGAAGATGCCGACGCCGCCTTCGATCTCCGGCACGTCAAACATGGCCTTGTGTTTGCCGGTCACCCGCTTGGCCCACGAAATGTCCCACGTCTCCTGCGGCGGCTGTTCGACGCCCTCGAGCAGGGCGTCCCACTCGGCCACCCCCGCCTGTGGCGTCGGCGACGGCTCGGCGGCATGGAGTACGGAGGCCGACGCGGCCAGCGCGGTGACGCTGACGCCGGCGGTTTTCAGGAAATGACGACGGTCGCTGCGCATGGGGCGTGTGTCAGGAGAGAGGGGCGGGAAACAATGGATGTGGTATCGGCGTATCTGATGCTGTCTGTATGATGATGGCGTCGGAGCTGGCGAAAGTCACGGCGCATGCGTCTTTTCAGCCCCCCCCTGCCCCGCCTCATCATGCGAGTGATCCCAACGTCTCTGCTGTATCTGGTTCTGGCGCTGTGTCCCGGCGCGGCCGTGGCGCAGTCTCCGGTGCCACGCACCACGCCGCTCCCGGCGAGTGTTCCGGACACGTCACAGGCCGACGCCGTGCGGGTGTACCTCGACTGTCAGAGCAGTCGCTGCGACTACGATTTTTTCCGCGACCAGATGCGGTGGGTGAATTTCGTCCGTGATCGACTCGTGTCGGATGTGCTGTTGCTCGTGACCTCGCTGCGCACGGGCTCCGGGGGGTCGGAGTACACGATCGCGGCGATCGGGCAGACGGCCAATCGGGGCCGGGCCGACACCGCCGTCGTGTTCGTGGCGCCGAACGACGCGGATGATGTGGTGCGCCGACAGCTGGCGCGCACCTTCTCGCTGCTGCTCGGACCGTACGCCGCGCGTACGCCGCTCGCTTCGCGCCTCTCGGTGAACTACGCGGCACCGACCACCGCCGCGGCCAGCCCAAAGTCGGTGCAGGATCCGTGGAATTTCTGGGTGTATCGCGTGTCGGTGAACGGATTCGGCAACGGCGAGAAGCGTCAGTCGTTCATGAATGGATTTTCCACCATCAGCGCCAATCGCGTCACGCAGTCGCTGAAGGTGAATCTGAGCGCCAACCTCGGCTACGATCAGAGCCGCTTCGATCTCGGTAACGGCAACACGTTCACGAATATCCAGCGCAATTACGGCGGCAACGCGCTGGCGGTGAAGAGCTTCGGCGATCACCTGTCGGCAGGGCTCACGGCCAGTGCGCAGTTCTCCGACTACAACAACTACGATCTCAATCTGCGCGTCACGCCGGCGATCGAGTACAATCTGTTCCCCTACAAAGACTTCACGCGACGTCAGCTCACGGCGTTTTACGCGGTCGGGATCGCGTCGATGCGCTATCAAGAGGTGACCATCTACGATCGCACCGCGGAGACACGCCCGGTACACAATCTCACGCTGGCGTGGAACGCGCGGCAGCCGTGGGGATCGGTGAACATGTCGTTGTTCGGCTCGCAGTATCTGCACAACGTGCGCTACAACAGCTATGGCATCAGCGGATTCACCGACCTGCGCATCGCCAAGGGGCTCGCGATCAACGTGGGTGGCAACTACTCGCGGGTGAACGATCAGCTGTACTTGCGGCGCGGTGCACTGTCGGACAACGAGATCATCGCCCGCCAGCAGGCATTGGCCACCAACTACCGCTTCTTCGTGCAGCTGGGCATGAGCTACACCTTCGGCTCCATTTTCAACACGGTGGTCAATCCGCGCTTCAACGGACGCGGCGGCCAGCAGTTCTAATGGCGCGGACCGCTCGGCCTGGGCCGCCCGGCTCACGCCCGTGTGCGGCGTCTATATTCCCCGCATGCTGACCGCCCGCATGCTCCAGACACTCGAGCCCCCCGCCGATTTCACCGGTGCCTACACCGGCGGCGGCATCCCCAAGGGCGTCGTGATGGTGATCGCCTGTTTCGGCGTGTACATCCTGCCGTCGATGTTGGCGTGGCGGCGTGGCAGTTCGCGTCGCTGGAAAATCACCGCGATCAATCTGCTGCTGGGGTGGACGGTGATCGGGTGGATCGTGGCGATGCTGCTCACGTATGCCTACGAGCCGCCCCCCGCGGGCGAGGTGGACCGGGAGCACGTGCCCGGCGGCCCGCGCCCACGTTAGCGGCCGTACGTCTCCGCGAGCTCGCGTAGGCGCGTGGTGATCGCGGCGGGGAGCTGGTCCCACGTGAACCGGAAGCTCCAGTTGCCGGCCGGCCGGCCGGGCAGGTTCATCCGTGTGGCGCTCCCCAGCCCCAGCACGTCCTGCAGGGGAACGAGCGCGGTGTTTGCTACGGAGGCGAAGGCGGCCCGCATCATGTCCCAGTGGATCTCGTGGCCCTCGCTGTGCAGATACTGCCGCGCGAACGCCCTCTCGCGCGCGAGGTCCTCGGCCAACCGCGTGGAATCCCCGGTACCGGTGGACTGCCACCACCCGATGGTCGTGTCGTTGTCGTGCGTGCCGGTGTAGACCGCGAGCTCACGCTCATACCGATGTGGCAGAAACGCAGACGCCGGATCCTCAAAGGCGAACTGCAGAATCGCCATGCCGGGGTAACCGAACTGCGTGCGCAGCGCCTCCACCTCCGGCGTGATCAGGCCCAGGTTCTCCGCGATGATCGGCATCGGCCCCAGCACGCTGGTGAGCGCCGTGAAGAGTGCCGCGCCGGGGCCCTGCACCCAGCGGCCATGCACGGCCGTGGTGTCCGTGGCGGGGACTTCCCAGAAGGCCTCGAATCCGCGGAAGTGGTCGAGACGCACCAGGTCGAACATCGCCAGCGCGGCGCGCATGCGCGCGATCCACCAGCGGTAGCCGTCGCGCGCCATGGCGTCCCAGTCGTAGAGTGGATTTCCCCAGAGCTGACCCGTGGCGCTGAAATAGTCCGGTGGGACACCGGCCTGTACGATGAGACTGCCGTCGTCGTTCAGCTTGAAGAGCGACGGATTGGCCCAGACATCGGCGGAATCGTGCGCCACGAAAATCGGCACATCGCCCATGAGCTGGATGTCGTGCGCGGCGCACGCCGCACGGAGGGCATGGAACTGTCCGAACCAGACGTATTGCTCCTTGTAGCAGCGCTCGATCGCGGGGCGCAGGGCCTCACGCCACGCGTGTAGCGCCTCCGGTTCGCGGCGCGCGGCGCCGCGTTCCCATGAGGTCCACGCCGCACCGCCGTGCACGTCCTTGAGCGCCATGAACAGCGCGTAGTCCGGCAGCCATGACTCCTGCTGACGTACGAAGCGGTGCACGGCGTCGTCATACGGCAACGTGTCGAGCCACGCGTTGAGGCGCGCGCGTTTGGCCGGGATCACGGTGGCGAAGTCGCATGTCTCGGCCGACGCGGATATCCCCTCGTGCCCG
>CANJOX010000327.1 GCA_947475795.1 Gemmatimonadota bacterium | reverse complement strand
GGTCGGGATGGCCCCGGTCGCCACCGCCGGCGTGACGGACACCGGCAGGGTACCACCAGCCAACAGAATGACGCCACCGCACACCGAGCAGCGGGCCCGAACTCCCGTGGACGGGACTTTGGAGGGATCAACACGAAAGACCGACCGGCAATCGGGACAGTCAACCGTCATGACGCCCCCCCAGCCGTGCGCCGCACGACGCTTTCGCGTCCGGCGTCGCTGGAAGCAACACCCATCGACGGCTCGTCCTTCCGGCGATCGACTGCCCAGACGGACCCCTGTAAGGTCTTCGCGTAACTCTTCATTTCCGTCGCCAACTCGCTGACCTCGATGGCCCGTGTAAAATTCCGCCGCTGATTCGTGACGACGCCGACGGAAAGTGTCATCAACGGCACCCGATGCAACTGGCCGCGACGATCCTTCCCGAAGAAATATCCCACACGTCGGTCCTGCTCGGAATACTGCCAGGGCATCAATTCGTCGAACACGCGGATCACCTCGTCACACACCCTCGGCACGGCCACCAGCGGAATCGCGTACAGGAAGTCGTCACCACCGATGTGCCCGACAAACCCTGCTTCGCCGCACAGCCCCTTGACGACATCGTGGAGGATTCGCGCAAGGAGCCGGATCACCTGGTCGCCGTGATGATAGCCGTACCGGTCGTTGAACTCCTTGAAATGATCGAGGTCGGCATAACACGCCGCGAACTTCTCGCCGGACGCCACCCGCCGGGCCAGTTCCATCTCGATTTTCCGGGTCCCCGGCAAACGCGTGGACGGATGAACGTCCGTGTCCCGGTCGCTGCGTCCCAACATGGCCGACATTCTCGCCGACGCCTCAACGTCTGAGACGTCCGCCCGGACGACCTCGTCCGCCCCCGACTCGAACGCCTCTGAAAAACGCGCCGCGTCCACGATCACCAGCACCGGAACGACCCCCGTGAAGCTGTCGCGCTTCAGCCGACGGCACGTTTGGAGCGCGGTCTCACACCATGCAGCGTCACCGCGGCCGTCGATCAGGATCAGTCGAGGACGCGCCTTCAACGCGCGCGCGCACACCGACTCCGCGTCACCCGTCGACTGCCGCTCGAGCCCCGCCGCCGCGAACCACGCCGTCGCCCACGCCGGTTCGTCCTGACCGTCGGTCAGGTGCACCGCCATCAGCTCGTTGAATGCGGAGGTGGTCATCGTCGGAGCACGGATCGGTCGTCGGTGAAGGCGTGATCGCACAGGGGACGCGCGACAGACGGAGGGTCAGGGCCACCTGGGCGCGGGCGCGGCGCACCCGAAGCCCCCACGCGTAGACGATCTCCCCACTCAAATCGGTACGCGGAGGGGCTAGCGTCCCCCCGGTACCAACCGGACGGCTGCCCGCCACCGCCGGCGCCCGTCCCGAGGATCGCCGACCGGTTCCACCGCCGTGTGAACACTTTCCAGCGCCACCCCCGCCACCCCGGCCCCGCCGTATCGCCTGATCCGCACGCTGACATAGGCATCAATCAGACTCACGAGATGGTTCGCCCCAACCAGACCGGCGTAGTTCACGGCCCGCTGGACTCCGCGATTCGCGCTCGCGATCGTCTGCGCGTAGACGTCCTGCTGCAGGCGCGCGTCGCGCCAGCTCCATCGATACGCGTCCGGAACCGCTCGGGACTGATAGAAGGCGAGCGCGCGCTGGTACTCCGGGCTGCCCACCGCCGGTGGGACCGCCGGATTGAGCCAATAGGTCTCTCTCGCCAGCAACCAGCGCGCGCCGTTGTACGTCGTCTCGTCCGTTTCGGGATCGAGGGCACCTCCCGGAACACGGTCGAAGGCGCCGCTCTCCAGATATTTCTCCATCGACTCGTAGTAATTCCAACTCCCGCGCGGCCGCTCGCCGCCGAACGGGGAGCGAGCCACCTCGAAGGCGAGCGTGCGATAGGCCTCACGCTCGCGATTGGCATCACGACGCGCACGGACCTGCTGCAACAACAGGTAGCCCTCGGCCACGAGATACCCGACGCTCCGCTGCTGGCCGAGTACGAACTGACCGGCGCCGGGCACGACGGCTGACAGCGCCGGCGCCCACCATGGGGCCGACACGTCGGAGCGGGCAGACTCTCGCGGAAACAGGACGACCGCCGTTTCTGCCTCGACGGGGCGGCGAGGAACCGCATCCGGCGTCAGGTGCAGGGCAACGCGTCGCGGTTCCTGTGCCCGCAGGGGGCGCGCAGAGACCAAGAGGAGGGGGCACGCCAAGAACAGGACCACCCACGAACGCCACATCAGAAGCGAGCCCGCAAGGAGACGTAGGTCGCAGGCTCTCCGAGTTGCGCCGACGCGGCATCAAACCGTCGCGCCATGTCCACCGCGAACCCTCCGCGGGCGAAGCCCAATCCCAATGAGGCCCCCTTGGCATCCCCGGGCTGCAGCTTGTACCCACCCCGCAGAAACGCGACGTCGCGATAGCCGAGAATCAGGCCGAGGCCCCCCGCTGCCCCATTCAGCGCCGCTGCGTGCTGGACGTCCAAGCTGACATCGAGTGATGCACCAGTGCGCTGTAGTGACGAAATCGGCAAGCGCGCCCGACCGCCCACCTGGACCACTCGCGGCAATGGATCAGCCTGCTCGGCGTCCTTCACCTGCAGTGCGGGACCGACGTTACGCACCGACGCGCCCACGGTGATCGGCAGTGCCGTCGGCAGGACGTACTGCGCGCCGAGGTCGAGCGCGCTCGTAGAGCCACTGATGACCGGAACATTGCCGCAGATTCCCGTACACTGGAACCGAAGCATGATGAACTTGTACGTCATACCAACGCTGAGCCGCTTGCCGACGGGCGACGCGTACGACAGCGCCAACTGATAGTTGCGATTCGTGATCGTGCCGATTTCCGTGCCGTTCACCGGATCGGTAGCCGACTGATCGCCGTAGTTCACGAGGTAGGCCGATCCCGCGATCGTTCCCAGGACGCGAGAAGGGACAGCGAACGTGAGCATGTCACTCGTGGCGATGAGCGTCTGCGAATGGTGCACCGCGAGCTCCTTCTTCCCGATCCTTCCGAGCGCCGCGGGATTCCACCAGAGTGACTCCGTCCCGAGAGTGGAGTCTGCCACGACGGCTTCGCCCTGCCCGACGGCATGCGCGCCGAACGGCACGAGCAGATACAGCGCGCCATTCTGTGCGCGCGCCCGCTGACCGGTCACCACACTGAGTACGCAGACCAACCACGCGTACGGTACCCAGCGCCATCGAGGCAGAAAACGACTCACGCGCGCTCGTTCGGCTCACCGTAGCCGAGCCGGAGCACGGCATTCCGATTGCGGCGCCAGTTCGGCAGTACCTTGACCCAGAGGTCTAGGTACACGGGCTGCCCGACGAAGCGCTCGATCTTCTCGCGCGCGACGCGACCCAGCTTCTTGATTTGCTGACCGTTGGCTCCAATCACGATGCGTTTCTGGCTTTCCCGTTCGACATGCAGGACCGCCCGAATGTACAGCGGGGAGGACCCTTCCCGGAACTCCTCAATTTCGCAGGCGAGCGCATGCGGCAACTCGTCGCCAAGCTGCTCGAGTGCCGTTTCCCGCACGAACTCGGCACAGAAGAACTTGACCGGTTGCGTCGAGAGCTCATCCGCCGGGTATAGGAACGGACTCTCGGGAAGCCGGCGGGTGATGGCCTCGACCAGGCGATCCATGCCGTCGCCTGTAAATGCCGACAACAGGACGGCATCTGGATAGTGCCCAAGCAGCACAAACTTCCGCGGCTCATCGATGAGATCGATTTTGTTGAGCGCGAGGAGCACGGGTGCTCTGGGCGCGCGTTCCAGCCCGGCGGCCGACGCGAAGTCCTCTGGAATCGTGGCGGTGGCGTCCACGACGTGTACGATCACATCGGCGTCGCGCACGGCTGCGAGCGCCGCGTTTCGCATTGCACTGTGCAGCGTGTCTTTGGGCTCTAACAGTCCCGGCGTATCGAGGACGACCATCTGTGTGTCACCCTCGGAGCGGAGCCCGAGGATGCGGTGGCGTGTGCTCTGCGCCTTGCTCGACGTGATCGCGAGCTTTTCACCGACGAGTCGGTTGAGCAGGGTGGACTTACCGGCGTTTGGAAATCCGGCGACCGTAACGATACCAGCCCGTGTCATGAACTCGGGTTCGGGGGAGGTTGATACACGCGAGAAGGGTAGCGAAACACAGAAGCCCCCGCCACCGAGATCCGTAAGGACTGGTGACGGGGGCTTCGCAAGGTGCCGGCATCGGCCTACTCTCCCGCGGTCTCTCGACCGGAGTACCATC
>CANJOX010000326.1 GCA_947475795.1 Gemmatimonadota bacterium | reverse complement strand
GCCCCGGCGGCGGCCCCAGCGGCGGCCCCAGCGGCGGCAGCCGCCGCAGCGGCGGCGCCCACGGTCCCCCCGGTGCCGACCATCAAGCCGCGCGAATCGTGGACTGCCGATCGCCGCGCCTTCGCGGTCGGTGACATCATCACGATCCTGATCGACGACTACACCATTTCCACGGCCGTGAAGGAGAACAACGCCACCGACGCCCGCACCCGCGGCCTCTCGGTGAACGCCAAGCTCCCCACCAGCTCCAAGAGCGTCGGCCTCGATGCGCGCAACACCGCCGACCAGCAGCAGCGCGGGCAGGCCCGCCGCGAAAACCGCTTCCAGAACGAGATGAGCGTGCGCGTGGTCGCCACCGGACCGAACGGCCTGCTGCAAGTGAAGGGCACCAAGCAGATCGACATCGACAAGGCACTCCAGGACATCGTGTTCACCGGATGGCTGCGCGCGCAGGACGTGTCGGTCACCAACGTGATCGAGTCCAGCCGCGTCGCGGACGCCACCATCGGCTACGCCTCCCCCGGCCCGCTCGGCAAGCCGAAGCAGGGCATGGTCACCAAGGTCCTCGGAGCACTCTGGCCGTGAAGTCTCTCCTGAACGTCCTCAGCGCCGCCGGTCTGCTCCTCGCACCGGCCCTCGCGCACGCCCAGAACGATGTCAAAATCCGCGACCTCACCAGCGCCGAGGGGGCCCTCCCCGTGCGGCTCGTGGGCTACGGCCTGGCCGTTGGCCTCGACGGCACCGGCGATCGCGCCATCGGCGGCCAGTCGGCCGGCCCCACGATCCAGAGCGTCGTCAACATCCTGCGGCGCTTCAACATCGAAGTCCCGGCTGACCTCATCCGCATGCGCAACGTCGCCGCGGTGCTGGTCACGGCCGAAGTGTCCCCCTACCTGCGCGCCGGTGGCCGGTTCGAGGTGAACGTGGCCTCCATGGGCGACGCCCGCTCGCTGCGCGGCGGCACCCTCTATATGACGCCGCTCGTGGCCGACGCCAGCGGACCGCCGCTCGCCTCCGCCCAGGGATCCCTGATGGTCAGCGACGGCGGCACGACCACCCGCTACACCCCGTCCCACGAGACCTCGGCGCGCATCCCCACCGGCGGCGTCCTCGAGGCTGACCTGCCCCGCCCCGCCATCGTCGCCACCTCGCGCCTGCTGCTGCGCGAACCCGACCTCGGCACCGCCGCCCGCATCGCCACCGCCATCAACGCCACCTACGGTGAGAAAACGGCCACCGTGGAAGACGAAGGCTCGGTGATCGTCACCCTCCCCGATTCGGTGCAGAAACCCACCGCCCTCGCCCGGATCCGCGACCTCGCCATCAAGCCCGAGTCGCGCCTGCGGCTCATCATCGATGGGAAGGACGGCACCGTCGTGGCCGGCGGCGAGATGATCGTCGGCGCGGCCACCGTGAGCCACGGCGCCGTCACGCTCGCCATCGGCACCGAGACGGCCAACGACACCACGGCCATCCCGGGGAGCGTCCGCCTGCCGGCCGGCATTCCCGTCCAGCGCGTCGCCTCGGCCCTCCACGCCGTCCGGACCCCCGCCAACGAGATCGCCGCCATCTTCGCCGCCCTCCGCGAGGTCGGGGCCATCACGGCCGAGGTCGTCGTTCGATGATCGATGGCATTTCCGCCCGAACCGGCCGGCTGCCTGGGGCCACGCCCGCGATTCTGTCCCCCAAAGACGAACGCGACGCGACCCTGAAGAAGACAGCGAGCCAATTAGAAGGCATGTTTGTACAGCAATTGTACAAGGCCATGCGTGAGACCGTCCCCCAGCAGGAGGGCATCGTCTCCGGCGGTGCCGGTGAAGACATCTTCACGGGACTGCTGGATCAGCACCTTGCTGCCGAGACTCCCAAACAGTGGGATCACGGCATCGCGCAGGCGCTCTACCGTCAATTGCGTCACGGCTCCACCGCAGACGCACCGCCGGCCCCCGGGCCGACTCCTGATTCAACGAACCGCTGATGTCGCCGATGACACACTTCGCCAACGAACCAGCCCCCCGCAAGGGCGTCCCCACCGGGGCGCTGCTGGACGCGCTGCACGATGCCTTGAACAGCGAGCGGAAACTGCTCGACGATCTCATCGCGCAGATGCGACAGCAGCGCGCGTCCGTCGCCATCGATGACATCGACGGCGTGGACCAGAGCACCTTCGCGACGCACCGCATTTTGGCCACGCTCGGCCAGGCGCGCACGCGCCGCCGCCAGCTCAACGTGCTGCTGGGCGGCAACGAAGACTGCACGCTGCGCGAACTCGAGGACATGCTCGGCGATCAAGTCGACGAACGGCTGCGCAGCGCGCGCCAGCGGCTCACGCAGGCCGCCGACATGCTCACGCGGGAAGTCGGCATGAACCGGAAGCTGCTGCGCGAAGCGCTCACGAACACCGACCAGCACGTGCGAACTCTCGTAGGCGCACCCGCCCAGCCCACCACGTACGCCACCGAAGGCGTTGCGACGCCCGCCAGCGGCGCGCCGCGCGGTGTGCTCGTGAACCGGACCGCCTGACATGTCTTCCGGCATGTTGAGCATCGCGCGCACCGCGCTCCTCACGCACCAATCCACGCTCCAGACGGTGTCGCAGAACATCGCGAACGCGGAGACGCCCGGGTATTCGCGTCAGGAAGCCGTGCTCGTGGCCAACACGCCGTTGCGCATGCCCTACGGCAGCGTCGGCACCGGCGTGCACATCGAGACGGTCCTCCGCCGGCGCGACGTCCTGCTCGACGACAACTACCGCTCGGCCAGCACGCTGGCCGGCGGGACCGAAATGCGCCGCGACCTCATGAGCCAGGTCGAGAGCGTCTTCGGCGAGCCCTCCGACGCCGGCATGGCCAGCGCCCTCGACGCCTTCTGGGGCTCCTGGAGCGACCTCTCCGCTGCACCGAACAGTGTGGCCGCCCGCGCGGTGGTCCAACAGCGCGGCCGGCAGGTCGCCACGCTGTTCAACGACTACGACACACAGCTCACGCAGCAGCGCAACTCCACGCTCGAGCGACTGCAGAACACCGTCGGCACGATCAACGCGATCGCCGAACAGGTGGCCGAGCTGAATACGCGCATCGTGACGTCCGAGAGCGTTGGCAAAACGAACAACGACCTGCGCGATCTGCGGGACATGAAGCTCGACGAGCTGTCGAAGATCGCCGGCACGCGGGTGCTGCAGCAGGCGAACGGCAACGTGACCGTGCTGATCGGCAACTCGACGCTCGTCGAAAGCGGGTCGGCCCGCCCGCTCACGATTTCGCTCGACGTTCCCGTCCCGACGCCCACCACGCCACTCGCCGACATCGACGTAAAGATTCAGCTGGGCGGCTCGCTCGACCGGCTGGCCCCACTGGGCGGTGAGCTCCGGTCGATGGTGGATGTCATCAATACCGACATCGCCGACACCCGCAGCCGGCTCGATGCCATGGCCGCGCAGTTCGCGCAGGCCGTGAACACCGTGCACACCACGGGCTACACATTTACCGGCAACACCATCCCGGGCACCGCCGCCGGCAACTTCTTCGATCCCGGTTCGGCCGCGATCCCGGTCAGCGCGGCCACGCTCAAGCTGTCCAGCGCCGTCGCGGTCGATGCCACGAAGATCGCCGCCAGCGGCAACGCCAACGGCCCTACGGACAACAGCATCGCCCAAGGCGTGTCCGCCCTGCGGATTGCCGACGGCACGGTCAGCTGGACGGGATCCGGTGGTGCCGCCGAGTCGGGCTCCTTTCTCGGCTTTTTCCGCAGCATCGTCACGCGGGTCGGGCTCGACACGGCCTCAGCGACCGACAACGCCACCGTGTACCGGAGTCTCGTCGATCAGGCCGACGCCCGGCGCCAGGCCGTGAGCGGGGTGAGTACCGACGAGGAACTGGTGAACATGATGCGCGTGCAGCAGTCTTATCAGGCGGCCACGAAGCTGATCAAGGCGGCCGACGACATGATGCAGACGCTCCTCTCCCTGATCTGACTCGCGATGCTCATCCTTGGACGTCGCGAAGGCGACTCGATCATCATCGACGGCGGGATCCGCATCGTCGTGGTCTCCTGCGACCGCGGCGGCGTCCGGATCGGCATCGAAGCGCCGGCCAACGTGAAGATTCTGCGCGGCGAGATCGCCGATCAGGTCAAAACGGAGAACGAGCGGGCGGCCGCCGTCCCGGTGAGCGCCGAGTGGCTGGCCGCACTCGGGGCGCCGGCCCCGACACCCCCCGCGGAGAGTTGATGTCAGCGCGCGCGGCGCGAAGCCTGCAGCGTGGGCACTTCCATGCGACAGCCGTAGG
>CANJOX010000325.1 GCA_947475795.1 Gemmatimonadota bacterium | reverse complement strand
GAAGTTGTCGGTGTTGGCAAGCACTTGAATCAGCGCGCGACTCTCGCTGGTACGCGATTCATCCACCACCACCGTCGGCAACCGTCGCACGTCAGTCTGAACGGCGTAGCCGAACAGCAGCAACTGAATGGCCGGCAGCGCCGTCATCATGGCGAACGTGAGTCGATCGCGACGCAGCTGCAGGAACTCCTTCCACAGCATGGGCCACACCGTCCACCGTCGCACCCGCTCGGAGAGCGCGCTCACGACGGCCTCGTCGTGGCCGTGCGACCCGCCGCCAGCGCCGCATCGGCTTCATCGCGATGCTGCAGCATCACGAATACGTCTTCGATCGTGTTGGCATTGAACTGCTTCACCACTTCCGCCGGTGTGCCGAGTCCGATCAAGTGCCCGCGCGACAGAAAGGCGAGCCGCTGACAACGCTCGGCCTCGTCCATGTAGTGCGTGGTCACCAGAATCGTTGTGCCCTCGCGCGCCAGTTGATAGATCGTTTCCCAGAACGTCCGACGCGCCGCCGGATCGACACCGGCCGTTGGCTCGTCGAGAAACACCAGATCTGGGTGGTGCGCCGTGGCGCACGCGAGCGCAAGCCGTTGCTTCCAACCGCCACTGAGTGTGCCCGCGCGCTGATGCAATCGCGAGCCGAGTCCCAATGATTCCACGTGATCGGCCAGTCGCCGCTCGCGGTCGTGTCCCACCAATCCGTACACCGACGAGTAGAAGCGAAGATTCTCCGCCACCGTGAGTTCATCGTACAACCCGTAGCGCTGCGACATATAGCCGATGCGTCGACGCACACCTTCCGTGTTCGTCTCCACATCGAGACCGGCCACTTCCGCCGTGCCACTGGTGGGCACCACCAGCCCGCACAGCATACGAATCGTGGTCGTCTTGCCCGAGCCGTTGGGCCCGAGCAAGCCGAACACCTCGCCGCGCGCGATCTCGAGATCGAGCCCGGCCACCGCCACCAGCTCGCCGTACGCCTTCCGGAGTGCGCGCGTTCGTACGACGGCGTTGCCGACGGCGTTCCCAACGGCCTTCACCAGCTCGCTCACTTGGCAGGGCGTGGCAGCAGCACCGAAATCGGCATGCCGGCGCGCAGTCGCTGCGTGGTGTCCGCGAACTCCACTTTCACGCCGAACAGCAGATCGGCGCGCTCCTTGTCCGTGAGCGCCACGCGTGGCGTGAACTCGGCCCGCGTGGCGATGGCGGAAATACGACCGCGGAACAGCGTGGAGTCTCCGTCGAGGCGTGCCGAGAGGGAATCGCCCGCATGCAGCGTGGGCAGGACGAACTGCGACACATAAATGCGTGCCCACGGGCGCGACGGCTGGGCCACCGTGATGGCGCTCTGGCCAGCCGCCATCACTTCGCCCGGCTCCACGTTGCGGCTCGAGACCACCCCCGCGACGGGCGCGATCAACACCATGTCATTGGCGGTGGCGCGCCATCCCTCAGCGGCCGCCTGCGCCCCGCGCGCCTCGGCGGCGGCGGCCTGACGCCGCTCCGTACGCGCGCCGTCCTGAATCAGCCGCAGTGCCTCGCGCGCGGCATCCCGGCGGCCGGCCGTCACCCGGGCCGAGGCCCGGACGGCATCGAGCGAGGCCCGACTCACGTCACCCTTGGCCGCGAGTGGCTCGAGTCGCCCGAGATCGGCCGCCGCCCGATCGGCATCCGCCTCGGCGGCCCGGAGTTCCGCCTGGGCGCGGCTGATCTCGGCTGGGCGGGCGCCACGCGCGAGCTCGCGCGATGCCTCCTGCGCCGCGGCGGCCCGGGCCTCGGCCTGCGCCGTGGAGCTGGCCAGCGTCGGTGTGGTGAACAGCACCAGCGTGTCGCCAGCCTGCACTTCGTCCCCCTCCCGAACCAACACCCGAAGCGCACGGGCCGGTTGCAGCGGACCGACGTCCACTTCGACCATCTCGAGGGTGCCAACGGCCAGGTCGGGCGCCGACGACCGTGAACAACCGCCAAGGAGCAGAATCGTCCCGAGCACCACCAGCGGGAAAGCACGCACGATCACGGAATCACTCGCGAAGAGGGAAACGCGCCGAACCGGACACGCTTGACCGGCCGACCTCGGCAACATTGCATTCCACCATGCCTCACGCCACCCCGCGAACCCCTACAGACACCACTTCTTCGGAGGAGGCGCTGCCGGCGTCGCTCGCGCGCACCCTTCGGCAGTTCCGCCTGCTGGAGCGGGAAGACAAGATGCAGGCGCTCTTGGGGTGGTCCAAGAAGCTCGAACCGCTCCCGGATCGGTTTGCAGGTCTCGATCGGACCGCGTTTACCGTGCCCGAATGCCAGACGCGCGTCGATATCTTTCCCGAACGTCGTGACGACGGTACGATCCACTTTTACGCCGACGTCAACGCCCGCCAGTCTCCGACGGT
This sequence comes from Gemmatimonadota bacterium, assembly GCA_947475795.1. The sequence continues at coordinate 1,906 of CANJOX010000325.1, read as the reverse complement.
GGCCGCGGTGCTCGCAATCACCTTCGCGGCCGTCAACGATCAGCCGCCGTCCGTCACGCTGGCGCTCCCGCCGGATTTCGTGCGACTGCTCATGCAGGACATCGGACTCGGCGCCCGCGAGTCCGGCCTCTCCGCCATGATTGCCCGCCTCACGCGCTTCGCGGCGCAGAGCGATTCGACGACGTCGGCATAGCGCGCTTCGCCGTACCCCCGTACTCCGTACTCCTTACTCCCTACTGCTTTATGCCGATCACCATCACCGTCCGACACATCGGTTCGCTGGGCATTTCCGCCGAAGGCGCCGCGCCGTTGAGCGCGCCGCTCGACGCGCCGGCCAGCTGAGCGCGGCGATGCGGTTGGTGCGCACGCTGCAGAATTGGTGGGCCTGGACGGAGCTCGTACTCGTCGTGATGCTCGGCACCCCGGTCGTTGCCCTGATTTATGCGGTCACGGCCCCGTTCGATCCGGGTCGCTATGCCGCGGGGCGCGCCTTCCGTCTGGTCGGTGTCACGGCGCTGCGGCTGAATAGCCTCTGGCGCTTCCGCACCAGGGGCTCGCTCGCCGATGCCCGACGCCCCTATGTCGTCGTCGCCAATCACGAGTCGTACGCCGACGTGTTCCTGATCAGCTGCTTCCCATGGGAAATGAAGTGGCTGAGCAAAGACACGATGTTCAAGATTCCGTGCATGGGCTGGATGATGCAGATGGCCGGCGACATCAAGCTCGTGCGCGGCAACCGCGACTCCGCCGCCGATGCGATTCTGCAGTGTCGCGATCGACTCGCCAAGAACGTCTCGGTCATGATCTTCCCCGAGGGCACACGCTCGCGCTCGTGGGAAATGCTGCCGTTCAAGGACGGCGCCTTCCGCTTGGCCATCGAATCCGGCGCCCCGATTCTGCCGATTGCCGTGACGGGGACGCGCCATGCCATGGCGAAGGGCACGTTCCGGTTCCTGCCGGCCCGCGCAATTGCGCAGCTGCTCGAGCCGATTTCGACCGCGGGGATGACGCTCGCCGACGTGGGTATGCTGAAGCAACAGACGCGTGAGCGCATCGAAGCGGGTCGCCGTGCGCTCGCCGCCGAGTTGGGCATTCGTGTGGACGACGGCGCAGCCACGAGCACCGCGGGCTGACGGCGCCATGACCACCGGGGCGCCGACCAGCGAACTCGCACTCGACGCCCTGCTCTCGGCGCCCGACGACGACACGATCCACGCGCTGTCATCACTCGCAGGAGACGTCATCATCCTCGGCGCCGGTGGCAAAATGGGCCCCACCGTGGCCCGCATGGCGCGTCGCGCCATCGCCGATCCGTCGCGCCGCGTGATCGCGGTGTCGCGCTTCACCGACGAGACGGCCGCGGCAGCGCTCAACGCGCACGGCGTCGAGACCATCCGCGCTGATCTGGCCGATCCGGCGGCCGTGGCTGCACTGCCCGACGCACCCAACGTCCTGTGGATGGCCGGACAGAAGTTCGGCGCGACCGGCGATCCAGTGGGCACGTGGACGCAGAACGTCGTGGCCTCCACCCTCGCGGCGCAGCGCTACGCCGGTTCGCGCACGGTGTGCTTCTCCACCGGCAACGTGTATGGCCGTCAGGCGGTATCGCTCGGTGGCGCGCGCGAGCACGATGCGCTGGTACCCGATGGCGAATACGCCGCCTCGTGCATCGGCCGCGAGCGCGTGTTCGGGTCCATCGCGCGACGCACGCACACGCCGCTGCTGCTGTATCGCTTGTTCTACGCGTGCGACCTGCGCTACGGGGTGGTCACCGACATTGCCCACAAGGTGCTGCATGGTGCGCCGGTGGCACTCGACACGGCGTTCGTGAACGTGATCTGGCAGGGTGATGCAAACCGGCTCGCGCTGCGTGCCCTCGCGCTGACGGCGGTGCCCCCGGCTGATG